>CAXBID010000021.1:0-25209 GCA_963975495.1 uncultured Flavobacteriaceae bacterium
CCTCCGCGTCCCAAACGCGGCGCGATAACCGGGCTACGCTACACCCCGAAATGGTTATCTGTAACGGGATGCAAATATAGTTTATTTATTCGTTTTTAATTATAATTACAAAAAAATATTTGTGATATAAAAATGATATTTTTACAGCTTTAATATTTCAGAATAGTATTGTGAATTGCACCTTAAAAAATATTTTAACTTCCTTATTTCTTAGCATTACTTTTACAAGTTTTGGTCAGTCAAAAATTAAGGGTAAAATCATTGACACTAATAGCAATATACCTTTAGCAATGACTCAAATTAAAAATACTAATAATGAAGTTATTACAACCTCCAATTTAGATGGCACTTTTGAATTAAGCAATTCTGGACTCTATTCATTTAAAAAAGAAGGCTATATTAAAAAAACAATAGAGTTAAATAACAATCCATACTACATTATTCAACTAAACATAAACCCTTCCGAGTTAAATGAAGTCATTATTAATGCCAATCATATTCCAAAAAAACTAAAAAAAGCAACAGCGTCCATTCATATTATTTCTTCAAAAGATATTCGATTATCAAATAACACAGATTTCTCTCCCATTTTAAATAGAACACCAGGGGTGTTTATGCAAAGTGGTGCGCTAAACACAAACCGCATTACCATTAGAGGTATTGGTTCTAGAAATCTTTTTGGGACGTCTAAAATTAGAGCCTATTTTAAAGATATTCCTTTAACAAATGGCAGCGGAGAAACCACCATTGAAGATTTTGAACTCGCTTCAATGTCGCATTTTGAGATTACTAAAGGGGCAGCATCAAGTATTTATGGTGCTGGTTTGGGTGGCGTTATTCATATAAATCCTCAAAATGCTTTTTTAAACCAATCGAGCTTAAATACGGAACTATCGTTAGGTTCTTTCGGATTAAAAAAAGGTATTATAAATATAAATCATGGTACATCAAAAAACAGTTTTAGAGCCGTTTATAGTGATACGCATAGCGATGGATTTCGTGATAATAATGAGTACAACAGACAAACTTTTACCGTAACATCTAATCATTTTTTAAGTGAAAAAGATGAGTTGTCTTTTTTAGCTAGTTATGTTGATTTGAAGGCCTTTATACCAAGTTCCATAACTGAAACAGACTATTTAAACACCCCAAAAAAAGCAGATTTTAATTGGCAACAGGCCAAAGGTTTTGAAGATGCTAAACGTGGTATTCTTGGTTTAAGCTGGAGTCATGATTACAATACAAAAATAAAACAAGCCACTAGTATTTTTATGTCTTTTAGAGATGCTTATGAGCCTCGACCTTTCAATATTTTAGAAGAAAACACCTTAGGTTATGGTATTAGAACACGTGTTTTAGGAAACCAAAAATTATTTAATAAAATGCTTAATTGGACGTTTGGGGGCGAACTTTTTAGAGACACTTATACCTATAAAACCTTTGAAAATTTATATGAAGATTTCCCAGCAGATACCGGCAGTGTTGAAGGTAAACCATTATCAAATTTTAAAGAAAAACGCAGTTACTACAATGTTTTCGCCGAAGCAAACTATGAGTTTTCTGATAAAACAACACTTTCAATGGGCTTAAACTTAAATGAAACCGCTTATAAATTAGCTGATAGGTTTGAAGTTTCAAGTGAAAACCCAGATCAGTCAGGTAATTTTAAATTTAAAAGTATCGTGTCGCCAAAATTTGGATTATCTCATTTGTTTTCAGAAAATATCAGTGTTTTTTCAAGTGTTAGCCATGGCTTCTCTCCTATTTCTCTAAATGAAACCTTACTACCCAATGGACAAATAAACACAAACTTAAAACCAGAAACAGGCTGGAATTTTGAAATTGGCTCCAGAGGTTCTATGCTTAATAACAGCATACAATTTAGTATGGCTATTTACCGTTTAAACATTAAAAATCTGTTGGTTTCAAGACGCACGGCTCAAGATGAGTTTATTGGAATAAATGCTGGTAAAACGCAACATGACGGTTTAGAGTTGGGCTTAAATTATGAATGGTTACAAAATGAAAACATAACGCTTAGCTCCTTTATAAACTATACACTCAATAATTTCTCTTTTAAAGAATTTATTGATGACACTGATGATTTTTCGGGAAACGACTTAACAGGAGTACCATCAGATATATTTAATGCTGGAATTCTTTTTGATTCAGCTTTTGGTTTTTATGGAAATATTAACTTTCAATACGTGGGCAGCATGCCCATTACAGACGCTAATAATTTATATTCTGATAGTTATAACATAACCAACTTTAAAATTGGTTATCAATCAAATCTTAATAAAACGCTAAAATTAGACGTATTCTTCGGACTAAATAATATCTTTGATACACAGTATGCATCCCAGATTTTAATAAATGCATCTGGTTTTGGTGGTAACGCACCAAGATATTTTTATCCGGGAAACCCAGTAAATTATTTTACAGGTATTAATGTAAACTATGTTTTTTAACGTAAATTTAAATCAAAAATTTAATCATGAAAAAAATTCACTCCATTTTAGCTATAATGTGTATCACTTTTGCTGCTTGCGCGCAACAAATGGAGTCTGAGGTAAAAGCTGAAGACCCCATTGATGTAAACTATACTACAGAACTTATTGTGCCAGAATTAAATATCCCTTGGGGCATGACATTTCTACCTGATGGAAGTATGTTAATTACTGAAAAATCTGGAGAACTCATTCATTTTAAAGATGGTATAAAAACAAATATTGAAGGCGTACCAGAGGTTTATGTTCGTGGACAAGGTGGGTTTATGGATATTGAATTACATCCAGATTACGAAAATAATGGCTGGATTTATATGACATACGCCTCTGAAGAAGGTGAAGGCGAAGGTGGCAATACCGCTTTAGCAAGAGCGAAGTTAAATGGTAATGCTTTAGTTGAATTAGAGCAACTTTATAAAGCGGAGCCAAACTCAAAAAAAGGGCAACATTGGGGTTCCCGTATAGAATTTGACGACGACGGTTACTTGTATTTTTCTATTGGAGATAGAGGTAATCGAGATGAAAACCCGCAAGATATTACCAGAGATTGTGGTAAAATTTATAGATTAAATGATGATGGCAGCATTCCTAGTGACAACCCTTTTTTAGATGTTGAAAACGCCAAAACTGCTATTTTTAGTTACGGTCACAGAAATCCGCAGGGTATGGCAAAAAACCCTTTTACTGGAGCCATTTGGGTAAACGAGCATGGCCCAAAAGGAGGTGACGAAATTAATATTGTAGAAAAAGGCAAGAACTTTGGGTGGCCTGTCATTTCTTATGGCATAAACTATAACGGAACTTCTTTTACTGACATTACAGAAAAAGAAGGTATGGAACAACCTCTTTTTTATTGGGTACCATCAATTGCACCTAGTGGAATGGCTATAGTTTCTTCTGAAAAATATCCAGATTGGGAAGGCAATGTACTTGTGGGTGCTTTAAAATTTAAATATCTTGAACGTTTGATTTTAGAAAACAACAAAGTGGTTAAACGTGAAAAATTATTTGAGGATATTGGTCGTGTTAGAAACGTGGTTCAAGCTCCAGATGGTTACATTTACGTTGCTGTAGAAGGAAAAGGTATTTATAAAATTGTTCCAGAAGAATAAAAAGAAACTTATGAAATTAGTTGTAATCTGCTTACTAGCATTATCATCATTTTTCGTATGTAACCCAAAAACAAATTCATACACGTCTCAAGATCCACTACAAGAAAGTATAGAAAGAGGCAGCGAAATTTATACTGATTTCTGTATGTCCTGTCATTTGCCAAATGGTAAAGGTGTTGAAAATGTGTATCCGCCTTTGGCAAAATCGGACTACCTGATGAAAAAGCGTGAGGAAAGTATTAGAGTTATAAAATACGGGCAAGAAGGTGAAATTGTTGTAAACGGAAAAACGTATAACAGCAATATGGCCGCTTTAGGATTAAGCGATGATGAAGTTGCTGATGTTATGAATTATATAACCAATAGTTGGGGAAATAAAAACAATAAAATAGTTACCGAAGCAGAAGTTTCATCCATAAAAAAATAAGTCGTTTTCCATCTTAATAATTATCATTTAACTAACTTTGTAAAGGTTAATTAAATAACAAATCATGTTAATTATAGGAATTGCAGGCGGCACTGGTTGTGGTAAAACTACTGTTGTAAATCAGATACTGAATGAACTTCCTGAAGGTGAAGTCGGTGTAATTTCTCAAGACTCATATTATAAAGATACAAGTCACTTATCACTAGAAGAACGTGTTAATGTGAATTTTGATCACCCCAGATCGATTGATTTTGATTTGATAGCAAATCATCTTAAAGAATTAAAAAATAACAAACCCATACACCAACCTGTTTATTCGTTCGTTAAACATAATAGAACAGGTGATACTATTTTAACATACCCTAGAAAAGTGATGATTGTTGAAGGCATTTTAATTTTAACAAATCCGGATTTGCGAGATATGTTTGATATTAAAATATTTGTACATGCTGATACTGATGAACGCTTAATTAGACGACTAAAACGCGATATAAAAGAACGCGGAAGAGATATTGATGAAGTTTTAATAAGGTATCAAACCACGCTAAAACCGATGCACGATCAGTTTATAGAGCCCATGAAAGAATACGCTGATATTATTATCCCAAACAATAAATACAACACCGTAGCTGTAGATATTGTGCGCACCATTATAAACAACAGATTGTAAGTGGCAAAATTCAACAAAAATACAAGTAAATATTTAAAACCCTTTAAAAATTGGTTTATACTAATTTTAGTGGTTTTTGCTATTTGGATGTTGTTTTTTGATGCCAATTCTTGGTTTATACACAATGAATTAAACACTGATATTGAAGCTCTGGAAGATGAAAAAGAATACTATAAAAGAGAAATTGAAAAGGATAACAAAGCAATAAAAAAACTAAGTACAGAAGAAGGCTTGGAAAAGTTTGCTCGGGAAGAATATTACATGAAACGAGATAACGAAGAAATTTTTATTATTGAATACGAGGACAGTTTAAAAACAAAACAAAATGACTAAAAAGTTATTTAGTGAATTTGATTCAGTTTCATCGAAACAATGGAAACAAAAAATACAGTTCGACTTGAAAGGAGCTGATTACAATGATGCGCTTATTTGGAATTCCAACGAAGATATTGCAGTAAAACCTTTTTATCATGCAGATGATTTCACTGAACTTCCTGAAATTTCAAATACCAAAGCAAGCCAATGGAAAATATGTCAATCCATATTCGTAGCTAACGTTGAAAAATCGAACCTAAAGGCGGTTGATGTTATTGAAAGAGGAGCTGAAAGCATCAAGTTTATTATTCCTTCAGAAGACATTCAAGTTGAAGGCTTATTGAAAAATATTGATTTAAATGAAACCTCAATTCATTTTGAATTACAGTTTTTATCTCCAAAGTTTGTTCAAAACCTTTCTGTAATTCCTACAAAGGCCGGAATCCATATAAACACAGATATCATAGGACATCTATCTAAAAATGGCAATTTCTTCTATAATTTCAATGAAGATTTCAGCAAATTTCAGTCTGTAACAGAATACACGAATTCGTTTGGTGTTGATGTTTCCTTATACCAGAATGCTGGCGCAAACATGGTGCAACAATTAGCTTACGCCATGGCTCATGCAAACGAGTATTTAAATCGGCTTTCAAATATAAATAATAAAAATTTTCAAGCAATTTTTAATGTTTCCGTAGGCACTAATTATTTTTTCGAAATAGCAAAACTAAGGGCATTACGTTTACTTTGGTCAACATTAGCCAAAGAATATAATATGACTTCAAATTATCATATTATAGCAACCCCTTCAAAACGAAACAAAACACTTTACGATTATAACACCAACATGTTGCGCACAACCACGGAGTGTATGAGTGCTATTTTAGGAGGTGCCAATACCATCTGCAATTTACCTTATGATGCCATTTATCATAAAGATAACGAATTTGGTGAGCGTATTGCAAGAAATCAATTGTTGGTTTTAAAACATGAAAGTTATTTTGACAAAGTTAATAATCCGGCTGATGGTGCTTATTACATCGAAACATTAACAACCCAATTATCTGAAAAAGCTTTGGATTTATTTAAGGATATTGAAAAAAATGGTGGTTTTTTAAAGCAACTTAAAGAAGGTACCATTCAACGTAAAATAAAAGAAAGCGCGTTAAAAGAGCAACAACAATTTGATGCTGGCGAAAATGTATTATTGGGCACAAACATACACCCAAACCTTAATAACAGAATGAAAGACGAGTTGGAAATTTACCCCTTTGTAAAAACCAATCAAAGAAAAACTTTGATTGAACCTATTATAGAAAAACGATTATCAGAAACATTGGAACAAAAACGATTAAAAAATGAAAAGTAAAATAAACTTAAAATTTAACCTTGTAGTATTTTTTTTAGCATTGGCATTTGTTGGTTGTAAAGAAGAGAAAAAATTTGATGATTTTAAATTTCCTGATAAAGATATTAGTATTGATTGTGAAAAAGAAAACCTAAAACTTCTTATTAATGAAGCCATTTATAGTTTTGAAGATGATATTACCAAATTTTATAGTAAAGACCAACCCAATATAAACCTTGCCTATTCCCAATTTGTTAGAAATGCTATTAATGGACGAGTAAAATATACCGATATCGTTTCACCACATACCGTAAAAGTGTTTGAAGCACTTAAAAAAGAAGGTAAACTTTGGGATGCTCAAAACACAAAAAGCCATTTAAACTATAACAGTGCTTTTTTTCAGTGTTTAGCTGATAATATCCAAGATAAAAACTTAAAAACTACGCTAAATGCTCTCATTTCAACAAACAGCATGAGTCCTAAGTTATTTGGTTCACCATTAATGACTAGGTATAACAGAGCCACATCTGATAAATATTTAGCAGGCTATATCGCTTTTGATTTATATTATGCTAAACTTTTTGATGTGGATTTAACTCAAGTAAAGGAAAAACCAATTGAAGACAACAAAGTAGATTTTAATAAAGTTCCAACACAATAACCAGTTACAGGTCCGCATGTTAGGACATAATTATTAAACCCATGCACAAAAATATTCAACATATTAAATTAGAGCATGAAGTCAGAAGTGAGAAGTCAGAAGCTTCTAGATTTCGAACTGCTGAGGATATTCATGTTGAAACCGTTTACTCAAAACATGATATTGAAAATTTAGAACACTTAAATTTTGTTGCTGGTATTGCTCCAAACCTACGTGGGCCTTACAGTACCATGTATGTTCGCAGGCCTTGGACCATTCGACAATATGCAGGATTTTCAACCGCAGAAGAAAGTAATGCATTCTATAGACGAAATTTGGAAGCTGGACAAAAAGGATTATCTGTTGCTTTTGATTTGGCAACACATAGAGGTTATGATTCTGACCATGAGCGTGTTGTTGGTGATGTTGGGAAAGCAGGAGTTGCCATCGATTCGGTTGAAGATATGAAAGTGCTTTTCGATCAAATTCCACTTGATAAAATGAGTGTTTCCATGACTATGAATGGTGCTGTATTACCAATCATGGCATTTTATATTGTAGCTGCAGAAGAACAAGGTGTAAAACCTGAGCAACTCGCAGGCACGATTCAAAATGACATTTTAAAGGAATTTATGGTTCGTAACACCTATATCTACCCACCTACACCATCCATGAAAATCATTTCGGATATTTTTGAATACACTAGCAAAAATATGCCTAAGTTTAATAGTATTAGTATTTCCGGTTATCATATGCAAGAAGCTGGTGCCACCTGCGATATTGAATTGGCATACACATTAGCTGATGGATTAGAATATATAAGAAAAGGGCTTGAAGCAGGGATGGATATTGACACCTTTGCCCCTCGCCTTTCGTTCTTTTGGGCAATAGGCATGAATCATTTTATGGAAATTGCTAAAATGCGTGCCGCACGAATGTTATGGGCAAAATTAGTGAGTCAATTTAATCCTAAAAATGAAAAATCTTTGGCTTTAAGAACGCATTGTCAAACTTCTGGTTGGAGTTTAACCGAACAAGATCCTTTTAATAATGTGGCTCGTACAACCATTGAGGCCGCTGCTGCCGCTTTTGGTGGCACGCAAAGTTTACATACCAATGCATTAGACGAAGCCATTGCTTTACCAACTGATTTCTCAGCACGTATTGCAAGAAATACACAAATCTTTTTACAAGAAGAAACCAAAATTACAAAAACGGTCGACCCTTGGGCTGGAAGTTATTATGTTGAAAAACTAACCAACGATATCGCTGAAAAAGCTTGGAATTTAATTGAAGAAGTTGAAGAACTTGGCGGCATGACCAAAGCTATTGAAGCAGGAATTCCTAAAATAAGAATTGAAGAAGCTGCGGCCAGAAAACAGGCACGTATAGATTCTGGACAAGATATCATTGTTGGCGTGAACAAATACAGATTAGGAGAAGAAGCTCCAATTAACACACTTGAAGTCGACAATCAAACGGTTCGTAATCAACAAATTGAGCAATTAAATAAAATTAAATCTGAAAGAAATTCTGAAAAAGTAAAAGTTGCTTTATCTAAATTGACTAAAGCTGCACAAATAGGAAACGAAAACTTACTATCTTTAGCTGTTGAAGCTGCTAGAGAACGTGCCACACTTGGTGAAATAAGTGATGCGCTGGAAGCAGAATTTGGAAGATATAAAGCACAAATAAAATCATTTTCAGGCGTGTATAGTAAAGAAATAAAAGACGATAAATCCTTTAAAAAAGCGCAAGAATTAGCTGATATTTTTGCAGAACAAGATGGTAGACGCCCACGCATTATGATTGTAAAAATGGGACAAGATGGCCATGACCGAGGTGCCAAAGTGGTGGCTACAGGATATGCCGATGTTGGATTTGATGTGGATATTGGTCCGCTATTTCAAACCCCAAAAGAAGCTGCTAAACAAGCTGTTGAAAATGATGTACACATACTAGGTGTATCTTCACTAGCAGCAGGTCATAAAACACTAGTTCCGCAGGTAATTGAAGAATTAAAAAAATACGGTCGTGATGATATTATGGTTATTGTTGGTGGCGTTATTCCAAAACAAGATTACCAATATTTATTTGATGCTGGCGCCATTGCCGTTTTTGGCCCTGGCACTAAAATTAGTGAAGCAGCCATTAAAATTTTACAGATTTTGATTGATGAGGAATAAACATTTTAATTACCTACAATCAAATGGATAATTCCTCAATAATAAGTATTGTTAGTTTTATAATTGTTATTCTATTTTTACTTTTAGGCGTTTTTTTGTTATCCGTAAAAAGCTCAAAAAAGCTCAGTAATCAATTACTTGCTAGCTTTTTAATTATTACTGCTGTAGATATTAGCGTCTTCTTTTATCACAACTTTATTGAATTCCCACCTTCTATAGAAATGTTGAGAATACAAATTTCCAGTTTTAAAGACCCCTTGCTATTTCTTTATATTCTCTCGGTAATATATTCCGATTTTAGACTTAAGCCAAAGCATCTATTACTATTATTGCCTTGGGTTATTAGTATTCTTATACTAATACCTAATTTCTTTTTGGCTTCTAAAAATAATCAATTCCTGTTTTTATCTAATTATTCTGAATCTTTTGAAGGGCAGTTCATAAGTGTAATGAATCGTATTGTTGAGATTATTTTCATCATTGCTGAAATATACTATTTACTAAGATATAGAAAATTGCTTTTAGAAAATTACACGAGTAAGGATGCTTTCTACTATTACCGTTGGCTAAAGCAACTTATAATTTTTATACTAATTGGTCAAGCATTAACCTTTATTAAAGGTGTAATAAGAGATTCTGGAGATTTTGATGTGAATTATGTCAATATTTTCAGAATTATTTTATTATCATTTGGCTTATTTTTCAGTTTTTGGCTGGTTTTCAAAGCGCTTATATCGCCTAAATTATTTAGAGGCGTTACTGTTAATCTACGTTTATCTAAAGAAATGGCAATGCATAATTCTGGTGATGAATCAGAATACAATGAGCAGATTCAAAACCTTGAATCTTATATGGTTAAAGAAGAACCCTTTTTGGAACCATCATTAACGGTAAAAAGTCTTTCAGAAAAAATAGATATACCGCATCGTGAATTATCTATTCTAATAAATCAAGAACTTGGTCAACATTTTTTCGATTTTATAAATAAGTATCGTATTGAAAAAGCGATGTCAATATTGAAAGATCCTTCAAAAAAGAAACACACCATACTCGAAACCTTGTACGAAGTGGGTTTTAATTCAAAATCTTCATTTAATACTGCTTTTAAAAAGCATACAGGAAAAACACCCACAGCATACCGAAAACATCCATAAACATTAGGCTTTGTAAAAAGTCGAACGTTTTCTTATAAAAAGTCGAACACATTTCTAAACTAAAAATGCGTTCGACTTTTTGTAATCGGTCGTATAAGGTTTTCATCCATCAGATATTTGATTCAAATAAAACAAGTATCAATCTCAAAATTAAAAACCTTATGAAACGTTTAGTCACACTAATTCTTTTAACACTCCCATCATTATTAATTTCACAAGTTAATCTTAAAGGAAAAATAACAGATAAATCTCAAGGTATTGTTTGGGCTAACGTAGCTTTAACAAACTTTAATGGAGAGATTGTTACTGGAAGTATAACAGGTGATGATGGTGCTTTCAATTTAAAAGTAAAACCTGGAAGTTATAAATTGACAATCAGTTTTATAGGCTACACTAATTTTGAGAAAGAAATAAACCTAAAAGAAGATTTAGATTTAGGAACTATAGTATTAAAAGCAGACAACACACTTGACGAAATAGTTATAACACAACAAAAAAAATTAATTGAACAAAAACCAGATCGAATAATCTTTAATGTTGAAAATAGCGTTACAGCAATAGGTGGGGATGCTTTGGATGCGTTACGAATTGCACCAGGTTTAAGGGTTCAAAATAATAGTATTAATTTACTTGGTAGAGGCGAATCTAGAGTTATGATTAATGGTCGTTTATTACAACTTTCTGGCGAAGATTTAACAAGTTATTTAAATTCAATTTCTGCTAGTGATATTAAAAAAATAGAAGTTATAACTACACCTCCCGCAAAATATGAAGCTGCTGGTAACGGTGGACTCATTAATATCGTTCTAAAAAAAGGACAATTAAACGCTTGGAAAAATACTATTTCTGCTGTTGACAATATAAATACCTACAATTTTTTCACATTAAGAAATAGCTTGCTTTACAATAAAAATAAATTAAGCATTTCCTTTAACTTAAATGGCACAAAAGGCAACTCAAGAAACACCGAAGACTTTCAAGTATTTTATCCTGAGAGTAATTGGGATATTGACATTAGCTCTAAAGACGAGCAAGATAATATATCTGCACAATTATTATTAGATTATAGTATTAGCGATAAAACAATTATTGGTATCCAATATTTAGGAAATACAAAAACACCAAACCTAATCGACAGGAGCGTTTCAAGAATATTCAATCAATCAAACATATTAGACTCTTTGCTAATTAACAATGGAAATAATCAAGTAAAAGTCAATAGCCATTTAATTAATCTACACACAAATACCAAGTTAGATACCATAGGAAAAGGCATATCTTTTGACTTAGATTATTTTACATACGATTCTAATCAAAATAGAGATTTTATAACTAATAGCTTTTCTGCTAATAATGATTTCTTGGGAATAAATGCATCAGCTAATACCTTTTCGAATCAAAACACAGAAAACCTAAGCATAAAAACTGATGTGGAGCACCCAACAAAATTTATGAATCTGTCTTATGGTTTAAAAGTTAGTTCCATTAAAAACACCAGTGATATTCAATTTTTTAATACCATAACAGGAACTCCAGTTTTTGACTCCAATATATCCAATACCTTTAAATATGAAGAGAATAATCAAGCCATTTACATAAGTGGATTAAAAAAAGTAAATGAAAAATGGGATATACAATTGGGCTTAAGGTTAGAAAACACAAATACTAAAGGTTTCTCATTAGAATTAAATGAAACCAATACGAATAACTATACAAAACTGTTTCCTTCCTTTTATGCTAGCTATAATAAAAATGACAATAACAGTTTTTCACTAAGCTATGGCAAACGTATTGAAAGACCTCGTTTTAGAGATTTAAACCCTTTTAGAGTAGTTATTAGCAGTAATACCTATAGTGTAGGAAATCCGTTTTTGAGACCCTCTTTTATTGATAGTTTTGAATTTAAACACACTTACAAAAACAAGTGTACTACTAATGCTTTTTTAAGTATTAGAGACGACGGGTCGAGTATTATTTTCACTTCGGATGTTGAAAACAGTACACAAATTGTAACACGATCTAACTTTTTTAAACAGTATGTATATGGCATTAGCGAGAGCTTTACATTTAATAAAATCTCATGGTGGCAAAGTCAAAACAGTTTAAACCTTATAGGATCAAAAACGGAATTCACCGAAAACATTGGTGCAAAACCACAAAATGGTATCACGTTTAGTGGAAATTCTAGCAATAAATTTATTTTAAATGAATCTACTAAACTACAAATTGATGTCTCTTATGATTCGCCTTTTAAAGCTGGACTGTTTAGCTTAGGAGAAACCTACAGCCTAGATTTAGGCATTAGCAAACAATTTTTAAATAAAAACTTACAAGTTGCTATATTAGTAAAAGATATTTTTAACACCTCTAGCTTAAACAACTTAGCATCTACAGTAAATGGAGTGAAACAAGTGTATGGACAAAATGATAATAATCGTTTTATAAGATTTTCAGCTAGTTATAGCTTCGGAAACAAAAAAATAAATGAGAAAAGACGAAACTTTGGAAATGAAGAAGAAATAAGAAGGACAAACTAAAAAAATTATATTATCATAAATTGATTCATATTTAAATGTTGTTAACAAGTTCCGTTTTTATTCCTCACAAATAATTGTATTTTTACCGTTAATAAAACCAAATCATTTAATGGGTAAAATCATTGCAATTGCTAATCAAAAAGGCGGTGTTGGAAAAACCACAACATCCATAAATTTAGCAGCATCCCTTGGCGTTCTAGAAAAAAAAGTCCTACTTATTGATGCTGACCCTCAGGCAAATGCGACTTCTGGAATTGGTATAGATGTAGAAACCGTAGAAATAGGAACCTACCAACTTTTAGAGCATTCTAATTCTGCCAGAGAAGCTATTATTAAAACAGAAACACCTAATCTTGATATTATTCCTGCGCATATTGACTTAGTTGCTATAGAAATAGAACTTGTTGATAAAGATGAACGCGAATACATGCTCAAAAAAGCCTTAGGTGATATTAAGAACGATTACGATTATATTATAATTGATTGTGCGCCTTCTCTTGGGCTTTTAACATTAAACGCTTTAACCGCTGCTGATGCTGTAATGATTCCTATCCAATGTGAATATTTTGCGCTTGAAGGTTTAGGAAAATTGTTAAATACCATTAAAAGTGTTCAAAAAATTCACAATCCTGAATTAGATATTGAAGGTTTACTATTAACCATGTACGATTCACGCTTACGTTTATCAAACCAAGTGGTTGAGGAGGTTCAAAAACACTTTAACGATATGGTATTTAAAACCATCATTCAGCGTAATGTGCGTTTAAGTGAAGCACCGAGTTATGGTGAGAGTATAATAAATTACGATGCCAGTAGTAAAGGCGCGAGCAATTACTTAAGTTTGGCAAAAGAAGTCATCAATAAAAACTCCTGAAATTATGGCTAAGGCAACAAAAAAACAAGCTTTAGGTAGAGGTTTATCAGCGCTATTAAAAGATCCTGATAATGACATTCAATCCGTTCAAGACAAGAATGCTGATAAAGTTATTGGCAATATTGTTGAATTGGATATTGATTTTATTGAAGTTAACCCCTTTCAACCACGTACAAATTTTAGTGAGGAATCTTTACGGGAACTTGCCTCTTCAATTAGGGAATTAGGCATTATTCAACCTATTACCGTTAGAAAATTAGGACTTAATAAATATCAATTAGTTTCTGGAGAGCGTCGTTACAGAGCTTCAAAACTGCTTAGTTTAGAAACTATTCCTGCATATGTTAGAATTGCTAACGATCAAGAATCGTTGGAAATGGCATTGGTTGAAAACATTCAACGTCAGGATTTAGACCCGATAGAAATTGCTTTATCGTACCAGCGTTTAATTGACGAAATTCAACTTACCCAAGAACAAATGAGCGAACGTGTTGGTAAAAAACGTTCAACTATTGCTAACTATTTACGCTTATTAAAACTAGACCCCATTATCCAAACAGGTATGCGTGATGGTTTTATTTCTATGGGACATGGGCGTGCTTTAATTACAATTGAGGACCAAACCATTCAGCTTGATATTTACGAAAAAATTCTTTCAAATAAATTATCGGTTAGGGAAACTGAAGTTTTAGTTAGAAATTACAATACCAATGATGAAATTAAATTACCTTCAAAAACGGATACAGATGAAGAGTTACCAAAATTCATTAAAAAAAGTATATCCACGTTTTCAGAATACTTTGGACATAAAATAGACGTTAAAGTTTCTAAGAATGGTAAAGGAAAAATCACGATTCCTTTTCATTCTGAAGAAGATTTTAATCGTATTAAAAAATTAGTTCAAGGTGCCAAATAAAATCCTAATAGCAGGTCTGTTCGCGTTACTTTTTAGTTTTTCCGTAATTGGTCAAGACAAAGAAAAAAAACCGGAAATCCCAATAGTGATTACTGATTCAATTATAGAAATTAAAGACCCTATAAACCCTTTGTCACCTGCAAAAGCGGCTTTTTATTCTGCTATTTTACCAGGTTTAGGGCAAGCTTATAATAAAAAATACTGGAAAATACCTCTTGTTTATGGCGCATTAGGCACTGGTATTTATTTTTATATTAACAACAACAACGAATACAATAGGTATAGAGATGCCTACAAAAGTAGGTTGGCTGGGTTTGAAACTGATGAGTTTTATTTTAGTCCTGATGGAACAAAACTTACATCGCCTCGTGTTACAACCGAAGGTTTAGAACGCGGACAAAAATTTTACCGTAGAAATAAAGAACTTACCCTGTTGGTAATTATTGGTATTTATGCCTTAAATATTATTGATGCTAATGTTGATGCCCATTTATTACAATATAATGTAGATGAAAACTTATCTTTGGCGCCACATTATAACATCAATGAAATTGATGCCATTAGTAACGTTGGATTAACTTTAAATTTTAAATTTTAGCCCTAATGGGCATTTGGCAAATTAAAACTATAAATAAAATGAACATTGCCTTACTTGGATATGGAAGAATGGGACAAACCATAGAGCAAATAGCCATTAAGCGTGGTCATACTATTGTTTTAAAGGTTGACAAAGATGATAAAGATTACGATATCACTAAAGCCGATGTAGCTATAGATTTTAGTATTCCTACTGTGGCCTACGGAAATATTTCAAACTGCTTAAATAATAACGTTCCGGTAATTTCTGGAACAACAGGCTGGTTAGAAAATTACGATAATGCGGTGGCTTTATGTAAAGAGAAGAAAGGCGCTTTTATTTACGCTTCTAACTATAGCTTGGGTGTAAATATATTTTTTGAGCTGAACAAAACTTTAGCTAAAATGATGGGTACATTGAAACAATATCATGTTTCTATGGAAGAAATTCATCATACTAAAAAGCTAGATGCACCAAGCGGAACAGCAATTTCTTTAGCCAATGATATTATTTCCAATCATGAAGGCTATTCGGAATGGAAACTTGATGAAAATGGAGAAACTATCATTCCAATTATCGCAAAACGTATTGAAGATGTTCCCGGAACGCACACGGTTACTTACAAAAGTGAGGTTGACACCGTAAAAATTGAACACACAGCCAACAATAGACAGGGTTTTGCGCTTGGTGCTGTTATTGCAGCGGAGTGGATTGTTGGGAAAACGGGTGTTTTTACCATGAACGATGTGTTAAATATTGGTTAATACCCTCATCATGTGTAACAAGATGAGTAAGTTTAGCTACTAACGAAAGAATTAAAAATTACGATTATGACATTGATGCAATGGTTTGTTTTTATCTTGATTATTCAAGTGATACATGGTTTAGGAACTTGGAAATTATACATTAAAGCTGGACGACAAGCTTGGGAAGCTTTTGTTCCTATTTATAATGGCGTTGTTTTAATGAAAATAATTAATCGCCCTTGGTGGTGGATTATTCTTTTGTTTTTACCCATCGTAAATCTTATTATGCTTGCCATTGTTTGGGTAGAAACCGCTAGAAGCTTCGGTAAAAACTCAAATCTTGATACTTTTTTAGCTGTTATAACATTAGGTTTTTACAATTTCTATTTAAACTATATAGCCGATGTTCATTATGTTGAAAACAGAAGTTTACAACCTAAGTCAGGTGGTGGAGACTGGGTAAGTTCTATATTGTTTGCTATTGTTGCCGCAACTATTGTACATACCTATTTTATTCAACCTTTTACAATACCGTCATCATCTTTAGAAAAATCGTTATTAGTAGGTGATTTTCTATTTGTAAGTAAGTTTCATTATGGTGCTAGAATACCAATGACGACCGTTGGAGCTCCTATGGTACATGATACGATTCCAATTCTGAAAAAGAAGTCCTATTTATTTGATGACCATAAAGGCAGTGACTCGTGGATTAATAAATTACAACTTCCATATTTACGCTTCCCTGGATTTGAAAAAATAGAGCGAAATGACATTGTAGTATTCAATCAACCAGCAGATACCTTGTTGGACATGAATAATTTTCAACCCGATAGAAATTACTATAAGCCTATTGATAAGAAAACAAACCTTGTAAAACGTTGTGTTGGTATTCCAGGAGATACTCTAGAAGTTCGTGATGGTTATGTTTACATAAATGGAGAAAAAAATAAGCTACCTGATAGAGCCCATTTACAGTTTAGCTATTTGGTTCAGCCTAAAACAAATCAATTCAATCCAAAATATTTAAAAGAGCGTTATGATATTACAGATGGTTTTGGAATCATGAATCAACAAAACACGTACTATTTTTCAGCAATATCAGATGAAGCTTTAGCAAAATTTAAAAATCATCCAAACGTTGCTAGCATAACACCAAATAAAAAAGAAAAAGGCGTTAGAGATCCTAAAATTTTCCCCCATGACCCTTCATATAATTGGAATGTAGATTTTTTTGGCCCGCTATATATTCCTGAAGCAGGCAAAACAATAGACATTAATTTAGAAGTTTTACCACTTTATAAACGCGCTATTACTGAATATGAAGGTAATACCTTGCAAGTAAAGGGCAATCAAATTTTAATTAATGGTGAAGTAACAAACACCTACACTTTTAAACAAGATTATTATTGGATGATGGGAGATAACCGTCATAATTCCATCGATGCTAGGGCTTGGGGACTTGTACCGTTTGACCACGTGGTTGGAAAACCCGTGTTCATCTGGATGAGTTGGGATGGTATTAAAAACCCTCGTTGGGAACGCTTCTTTACAACAGTAAGTGGAACTGGAAAAGCAACGTCTTATTTCATTCCATTTTTAATATTTCTGTTTGGATACTTAGGTTTTAATGAATGGAGAAAACGCAAACAAAAAAGTTGATTTGTTTAGTTGTTTGATGTTTAGGCGCTTACAACTTAACAACAAATAGCTCAACAAATGATAATACTAATCCATCCCACATACTTTCCTAGTATTGCGCACTTCGTTGCTATGGTAAATGCTGAAGAAGTCCTATTGGAAATGGATGATAATTTTGTAAAACAAACCTATAGAAACCGTACATATATTTATGGTGCAAACGGAAAACTAGCATTAAATATTCCGGTAATTCACTCACAAAAAAATCGACAGAAATATCGGGATGTCAAAATCTTTAATGAAGAGAAATGGCAAAGTCTGCATTGGAAATCCTTACTTTCTGCATATAGAGCCTCTCCTTTTTTTGAGTTTTATGAAGACGAGCTTAAACCCCTATTTGAAATTAAAACAGATTATATTTTAGATTTTAATTTAAAATGTTTTGAAGTGATTTGTGATTGTTTGCAGTTAGAGTTAAACACATCAAAAAATGAAACCTATCAAAATAAAGTTGAAGGTATTAACGATTTTAGACATCTTGTAAACGCAAAAAAAGAACCAGATTACCCATTTGATACTTATACCCAAGTATTCAATGATAAACACGGTTTTATTCCTAACTTAAGTATTCTGGATTTACTTTTTAATGAAGGCCCGAACGCACTAAATTATTTGGAGTCGCAAACTATAAGTTCTCTATAATGATACAAACGCTTGCACATTACGGTTTTCATATTTTTATTCCATTAATCGTAGCCCTAATTTGGTATAAACAAAATTGGAAAATAGCATTTCTTATTATGTTCTCAGGAATGTGGATTGATGTTGACCACCTTTTAGCAAATCCTGTTTTTGACCCGAATAGATGTAGTATCAATTTTCACCCACTTCACTCCTACTATGCCATTGCTGTTTATGTATTGCTGCTATTACCCAATAAAACACGTTTGATAGGTTTAGGTTTAGTGATCCATATTTTTGCTGACTTGGTTGATTGTAGTTTTATGTAAAAAAAGAGATCGCGCAAAGGCACAAAGACGCAAAGTTTAAATAAGTTATAATCATATTGTACTTTACTCTAATTTACTGAAAACTGCGACTGCGACTGCGACTGCGACTGCGACTGAAAACTGCAAACTGTGTCTCACTAAGGGCCATAAAAATTTTCTCGCAAAGACGCAGAGGCGCAAAGTTGAAACTGAATGTAACAATGCCTCTAACTGTAAACTGAATACTGTGACTGCAAACTGAGTACTGCAAACTGAAAACTGCGACTGCGACTGAGACTGAGACTGCGACTGAGACTGCGACTGCGACTGAAAACTGCAAACTGAATACTGTGTCCCACTAAGGTCCATAAAAATTTTCTCGCAAAGACGCAGAGGCGCAAAGTTGAAACTGAATGTAACAATGCCTCTAACTGTAAACTGAATACTGTGACTGCAAACTGAGTACTGCAAACTGAAAACTGCGACTGCGACTGAGACTGAGACTGCGACTGAGACTGCGACTGCGACTGAAAACTGCAAACTGAATACTGTGTCCCACTAAGGTCCATAAAAATTTTCTCGCAAAGACGCAGAGGCGCAAAGTTGAAACTGAATGTAACAATGCCTCTAACTGTAAACTGAATACTGTGACTGCAAACTGAGTACTGCAAACTGAAAACTGCGACTGCGACTGAGACTGAGACTGAGACTGCGACTGCGACTGAAAACTGCAACTGCGACTGCTACCTTGAAATAGAAAAGACACGAATTTTCACGAATTCTCACGGATGTGTTGCGACACTCAGATTGTTTAGTTATTTCGCAGAGATTTACGGAGCCAGAAAGAGATACACGGAGTTTTGAGACTGCGACTGCGACTGCGACTGAGACTGAGACTGAGTACTGAGACTGAGACTGAGACTGAGACTGAAAACTATTCCCCCATACTCAAAGTAGCAGAAATAGGATAATGGTCAGAATAATGTTCGTCATAAGTCTTAAATCCATTTACTGAAAACCCTTTATCTGCAAAAATAAAATCAATCCTAACGGGGAAAAATTTAAAATCATAAGTACGTCCAAAACCATTTCCAGCTTCTTTAAAGGTATCATTTAAATTGCCTTTAATTTTTCTATACACATACGAAAATGCCGTATTATTAAAATCGCCGCAAATAACCATTTTGTATTTACATTGTTTTTTATGCATCAAAAAGAGTTCGGTTTGAAATTGTTGCATTTTAAAAGTCGTACCAACACGATTGAAAAGAAGTTCAGAATCCTCGTTTTTCAGGCTTTCAATTTTGGTGTTAATACGTAAGGATTCTAAGTGAACATTATAAATTCTAATGGTATCATTTTGCTTCACAATGTCAACAAAAATGGCATTATTAGGTGTATCTGGGAATTCTATTGAACCTGAATTTATAATTGGGAATTTTGAAAATATAGCTTGACCATATTTCACTTTTTTACCAGAAAGCTTTTCAAATTTATACTTAAAAAAAGAAAGGTCGATATTTTTATGAGGATGATACTCTTGGATACTTAAAATATCTGGAGCTTGTGTTTTTATAAAATTTACAATCTTAGTTTCTACGTTTTTCTCAGAAATCCAATCGTATAAGTTGAAAAGGCGTACGTTGTAATTCATTACCTTAAAATTACCATCATTTTCAATCTTAGTTGAAGTCGAAAATTTATATAATGACCCAAAAGAAAAGTATCCAATTAAAAGCACAAACAATGATAGAATAAACTGTTTATTCAATTTTACCAGCCAATACAGAAAGAATAATACATTTAATAAAATAAGAAATGGAACGCCTAAATTAAGAACAGAAAGTACTAAAAATGTTTTTGGTGGTAAAAAAGGTAAAGCGAACGAAAACAGCAACAAAACGGCTACAACAACATTACTGTAATAAATGATTTTGTTGATGGAACTTTGTTTTTTCATAGTGCTATTTGCCCGCTCTAAAAAGAAATTCTTTTTCTTCAGAAGTTAAACTATCGTAGCCACTTTTACTGATTTTATCTAAGATAACATCAATTTTCTTTTGGTTGTTTAACTTATTAAAATCCGCTTTGGTATAACCACCAACCTTACTTTTATTTTTATGAACCGTTTTTAAAGGTGCTTTTTTTGATGGTTTAAACATATTAGTTATCGCATCCAAAAAACGTTCAAACCCTTTACCAATATCATGGCCTTTTAATAATTGTTTCGCATAAAAATAGCCCAATAAAGCACCCCCTAAATGCGCTAAATTACCGCCTGCATTTACACCAAATAAACCAAAAATATCTAAAACCACAATAGCTACACCTACATACCATAACTTCAAGTTAAACGTAAAAAACCGTAATTCTTGATTAGGCATATATGCACAAAGAAAAATCAATAAAGCCCGAACTGCAGCTGAAGCACCAACCAAATAAGACTTTCCGCCAAAAATATCTGGAAATATAGAATAACATAGTACGAATAATAATCCTCCGGAAATAGCTCCTAAAAAATAAATGTTCAGTGCCATTTTAGGACTGAATAAATTGAGAAACATGCGCCCGATGACATAAAGCCAAAGCATATTAAAAAGAATATGAAGGAAATCGTAATGTAAAAAAGCATAGGTAATAATCGACCAAGGTTGTACAATAGCATTTGAAATATCACTTGGTAATTCAAACCAACTTAAGCCAGACTTAAATATTAATCCTACAAGAAAAACCACCACATTAACTGCTATGATTTTTTCTAATACATTAAGATTAGATAACTTTTGCTTTATGTCTTGTGTAATTGATGTCATTGATCCCAACGGTTTTTATTAAATTGATTTTTTTTCCAATACCACATGATTAGAAACCCTGTTAATGCGCCTCCAACATGTGCCATATATGCCGTATTACTCGGGCTAAAGAAAGATTGCCCAGTGATACCAGAAATTAAGTCTAAAATAATAATCCCTGGGATAAAATATTTTGCTTTAATAGGAATGGGCAGAAATATCAACATCAATTCTGCATTGGGGTTCATCATTCCAAAAGCTACAAGAATTCCCATAATACAACCCGATGCACCAACCATAACCGCATAATATATTTCGTTGAATTCTTGACCTATAGCCGTAAACACTTTCCCATCTTTAAATACTTCAATAATTTCTTCTTGGGTTACGCCAAGGGCAAGTGCTTCTGCTTCCATGGGTAAATACCTAAAATAGTAATACCCAACTTGCATTGCTACCGCCCCTAAACCTGCCGAAAAATAAATAAATAAAAAACGTTTGGGACCTAAAACCTGTTCTACTGGCGTCCCAAATATCCATAGTGCAAACATATTAAATAGAATGTGCATTACCCCCCCGTGCATAAACATGTATGTAACAATTTGCCAAGGTTGAAATGCTTCGTTTTTCGGAAAATGCATCGCAAACCAATCGTAAAACAAAACGCCTTCTCCTATTGCCATCGTACCAATAAACATAATTACATTAATGATTATTAATTGTTTAACGGTTTCAGAAATTCGCATCATAACTTTAATCCTTCTTTTTAAGCAACAAGTATAAATAAAAAACCTTTCGACTGCGGCTCAAGGTGACATTAAATTCTATTTAACCTTTTACTTTATATAAATTTTTTATCTAACTCGTCAACACTCATGGTCATGAATGTGACTCTGTTTGTTGGTGATACATTAGGTTCCTTACAAGCAAATAACTTGTTTACCAAATGCTCTTGTTCATCTTTTTTTAACGATTGCCCTGTTTTAATGGCCAAACTTTTTGCCATCGATTTTGCCAATAAATCAGTGGCGCTAAAGTTACTATCTGGCACTTCATTCTCTACATCACTTATAAGCTGCTCCAGAATAATAGAGACTTCACTTTCTGGAACACTAACCGGTACACCTATAATTTCGATGGATTCTTCCTTAACGTTTGTAAACACAAAACCTGTATGTTGTAAATCGTCTTTTAATTGTTTAATTATTATAATATCTTGATTTGAAAAGTGAAGTTGTAGCGGAAACAATAATTGCTGACTTACCCCTTCTTTAATGGTCATGTTTTTCAAAAAATCCTCATATAAAATACGTTGGTGCGCCCGATGCTGATCGACAACCAACATACCGGATTTGATGGTACTTACTATATATTTATTATGAAGTTGATATGTAGTATTTGCTTTTTCTACGTCTTTACCACTTTCAAACATTGATACGGTTTGTTCTTCACTTTCAAAACGGACTTCACTAAAATCGTGTTCTGTTTTGGTACCTTTTGACTCTAAACCTACATACAAACTTTCCCAACTTGCGGTTGGTTCTTTTTTATAGGCCACAGCTCTTGCTTTAGAAGCCGTTTCCTCCTTAAACGGATTAAAACTTCTATCAACTTCTACATGAGGTGTATTAGTATTGCTTTTATTATAACCATAAGGGGTGTCTAAACTTGGGTCGCGCTCAAAATCTAACACCGGAGCTATGTTAAATTGCCCCAAACTATGTTTTACTGCAGAACGCAATAAGGCATACAAGGTATGTTCATCATCAAACTTTATCTCTGTTTTTGTTGGATGAATATTTATATCGATCGTTTGTGGATCGACAGTCAAATTTAAAAAATAACTTGGGTGTGTACCACTTTTCAATAAACCATCAAACGCTGAAGCGATAGCATGATTTAAATACGGACTTTTTATAAATCGATCGTTCACAAAAAAGTACTGTTCACCTCTGGTTTTTTTTGCAAATTCCGGCTTACCAACAAAACCAGAGATTTTAAGAACCTCGGTGTTCTCTTCAACAGGCACTAATTTCTCATTCGTTTTATTCCCAAAAATATTTACAATACGTTGCCTGAAATTACTAATGGGTAAGTTAAAAGTTTCACTACCATTGTTATATAAAGCGAAACCAATATTAGGGTGTGCTAAAGCGACACGATGAAATTCATCAATAACATGGCGAAGTTCGACCGTATTCGATTTTAAAAAATTACGCCTTGCAGGAATATTAAAGAATAGATTCTTTACGGAAACCGAAGTCCCTTTTGGTGTAACTACCACTTCTTGGGAAGTTACCGTGCTACCTTCAATAATTAAAGCATTACCAACATCATCATCTTCCTGTTTGGTTTTTAACTCTACATGTGCAATGGCTGCGATACTTGCTAAAGCTTCACCTCGAAAACCTTTGGTGTGTAATTTAAATAAATCGTCGGCAGTTCTAATCTTACTTGTGGCGTGACGCTCAAAACTCAATCGGGCATCGGTATTGCTCATGCCTTTACCATCGTCAATCACTTGAACCAATGTTTTTCCTGCATCTTTTATAATAAGTTTTATGGAAGAAGCGCCCGCATCAATGGCATTTTCAAGAAGTTCTTTAACTACGGAAGCTGGACGTTGTACAACTTCTCCAGCAGCAATTTGATTTGCTACATGATCAGGTAAAAGCTGTATGATGTCTGCCATATATTATTTAGAAAAGAAAATAGATAAATCGAAATCGATGATAAAAAGAAAGATTAAAACGAAAAGTCCAATTAAAATTAAGATTGTTTTATTAAACCCCGAATTATTTCTATTTCTACTATTTATTCTGCTTTCATGCCATTGGCCAGAAAAGTCATTTTTATTATAGGTTTCAGAATAAGCATCAAACTTTGTCGCATATTTTAATTCATCTGCATCTTCTTTTCCTTTATAATATCGTGGTGTATAATTAAACCTTTTATTTCTAGGTAATCTCTTAATTAAAGTAAATTTTATTGGTCCCATAATTTCTAAGCTTTTTTATACCAAATAACCTTTAAAACAATCGATTAAATTAGTCTCTATTTCCTTTATACTTCAATATAAAATAAAACCGTAACTGAGACTATGCTTATATTTTCTATTTCATCTAAAGAAAATATAATTCAAATTTATCATCAATCATTTTAAAATTCATTTGGTATTACATGTATTTTTTCTCTAATAAATACATACAAATCAATAATAATACCAAAACGAAGATTAAAGTACGTATGGACATGGCACTTCTAACTTTTTGTTTATTATCTCGTTTCCATTTAGAAACAAATTCTTTTTTGTTAGACCTTTCTAAATCAGAATCAACATCATTGTCTTTAGAAAATCTAGATTGGTAATTAAAGGTTTTATTTTTACGTTGCTTAAACAAAATACACTATTGCTTATACACCAAAAATACTTAAAAATAGACAGAAACTAGGGATGGAAGTGCTAAAAATTGTTAACAAAAATTATATTGCTAAGTCGCTAAGTCGCAAATAAAAATGAGGCTAACATTTATCACAAACTATTAATGTGACTGTGACTTCCTGCCCCCTAACTCCCTCCAAAGGAAGGGAACTGTTGCGGAAAGGTTCTATTCTTGGTTCTGTTTACTGAGACCGAGACTGTGACTTCCTCCCCTAACCCCTCCAAAGGAAGGGAACTGTTGCGGAAGGGTTCTATTCTTGGTTCTGTTTACTGTGACTGAGACTGTGACTTCCTCCCCTAACCCCTCCAAAGGAAGGGAACTGTTGCGGAAAG
>CAXBID010000022.1:0-24788 GCA_963975495.1 uncultured Flavobacteriaceae bacterium
GTGATTAGTCCCGATAATTATCGGGATTATAGATCATTTTTGATGCAATACAAGGCAAAATTTTTAAGCATAGCCTTAGCTACGGTTCAAAATTTTAACGAAATATTGCGCAAAAAGGGGCATAAAAAAATAATTGATAAAATATTAAACAGACTCTTAATCAAATGTATTAAACAATTATTAAAATAGCGGTGATTATTCAGCTAAAATCGTAACAAATTAGCTTTTATATTAAACGGGGTTTTTTGTAGTACTTGATTCAGAAACACTCGTTTTTTCAAGTTTTTCTATATAATTTTTATAGATTTTAGTATTTCTAACAAGTTGTGCTTTGGTTGCGGGTTCCAAGTTTACAGATGTACCAATTCTATCTGCTCCAGCTTCTAAATATTTTAATGCGGTTTCATAATCCTCAATGCCTTCAAAGGCATGAATTTTAGCTCTGTCCTTAACTGTTTTCTTAATAATTTTTACTGCAGTTAAAGTGGCGCCACTTTTTGAAAACCCTGAGGAAGTTTTTATAAAATCTGCTTTGGCATCCAAACAAATTTCACATGCTTTTATGATTTCATTTTTATTTAATTCTGAAATTTCAATAGTAACTTTTAAAGGGATTCTTCCAATAGCAAACTTTACATCGCTTATATCCTTTAATACCGAAACGTAATTTTTACTTTTTAAATATCCCAAATTCATAACCATATCAATCTCATCTGCACCGTCTGCAATTGATTTTTTAGCTTCGTAAACCTTTGATGAGGTTGCAGTAGCGCCCAATGGATAACCTATTACGGTACAAATTTTTACTTGGCTATTATTCAAAATTTGTTTTGCTAATGCCACGTAGCAATTATTTACACATATAGCATAAAAACCATGTTGTTTTGCTTCATCGCATAAGTTGATAATATCACGTTCTGTAACAGTTGGTTTTAAAAGCGTATAATCAATGTAATTGGATATGTCCATTTGTGTAAGTAGGTTTTTAACACATTGATTATCAATATGTAGAGTTATTTTTAAATTTTTTTTATGTATAGTTTTTAGGGCTTACATAAAGGCTAAGTTATAAATTATAAGGTGTTAATTCTTAGAATTAACATAATTTTAGACTAACGGTAAATCTTATTATTAGTTAACCGATTTATTCTACAAATATTTTATTATTTGAGTTCTTTTTTTAAGGACTGAGGTTTAAATTGTTCAAGGCGTTCTTCAAATGTTTGGGAATCAATTGGATTGTGAACAGATTTAAATAAATTCATAAATTCATCTGAATGTTGTTCACGTTTTTGAGCTAGTAAGTTAAAATGTACAAAACCACTCCAAATAATACATTTTAGCTGACTTTTATCTTCGTTATACATACGCATTTCTACACGTAACTCACTATCCGTAAAATGTATCAATTGAGACTCTATAATAACTGTTTCCATCAAAAAGACGGGTTTTAAATAGGCTATTTGATTACTACTAGACACCCAACTTTTACCTTCTTTCTTTGCCATTTTATAAATATCCACATCATAATTATCAATTAACGCATCTTCACGGTGGTTCATAAAATAGTTTATATAGCTTCCATTATTCAAATGATTGAAGGGATCGCAATCTTGAAACCTTATTTTAGCTTTAGTTTCCAGTACTTTTGGTAATGTATCCATGTTTTCTGTTTATAATATACCGTTTGGTATATTTATGGTTAAAAAAATATTATGTTTTAATTTCGTTGTGTATTAATTGATCAATAGCATCCATGGTGTCTTTCATATAAAAATCATCATCCATGGTGTAAGTCATAAAAATAGCACCTTGAATCATGGTGTCTAAACGTTTTGCAAAATGCATAGCATTAACTTCGGTAGATATTTCACCCACTTCAATACCATCTTCAATAATGGTTGCTACCTGGTCTTGAATACGCTCTATAACTTGTCTTACTTTTTCTAAAAGCAGTGTGTTTTGATTGTTGGAGTCTACACCAATATTTAAAACAGGGCAGCCACCAAGTTGTTTGCTATAACCGTAATAATTTCTATAAAAATCTGTAATTAAAAAGAGTTTTTGAATAGGGGAATTGCTTTTAGAAATATGATTACTTATACGTTTCATCATATTTTTAACGGTAAACTTAAAAGCTGCAATAGCTAAATCTTCTTTGTTTACAAAGTTGCCGTAAATGGCGCCTTTTGTTAAACCCGTAGCTTGTGTTATATCAGTCATACTGGTAGCTGCATACCCATTTTTATTAAAAATTGGAGCAACAGTTTCCAGTATGTACTGCGAAGTAAGTTCTGCTTTGGTAGTCATATTAGACAAATATAATAAAAATATACCGTTTGGTATATTTAAATTAAAAATAATGTTATTTTCTGTCTTGTTGATGAATTTTGCAAAGAATATAATCAAATAATTGATAAACACCTCTTAGGCAATCAATCACGTCCATTGGTTATGTCAAAAAAGTGAGGTAATTACCATTGCCATACTGTTTCAATTAAGTGGTTTTAGAACCTTTAAATCTGAGTTCGATTAATAATTATTTGAATTTCATTTAGTTACACTTTAATTTGGATACGATTTGTCATGTCGAAATGAGGCACGATTGAGACATCTCACCAGATTGGTTAGTCGTGATTCTGAGTATGTGATTTCTCCTATTGTCGAAATGACAAACAATTGATTTTTAAGTGATTAAATAATTTTAGAATTAGTGGTATTAATCGAACTCAGGTTATAAGAAATTATCCGGTTTATTTTTAGTGCTTTTTAAACTAATACATTTTCAAATTCAGAGTCGGCACAAAATACCGCTGAGATTCGAGATTGGTTTACCATATTGACCATATCATTAATTTTCATACCTTCCTCAATAGTAAAAATATTTATATCTGCGCTTTTTTCCTTAATAACATTTTCAAGTAAATTACCCGCTTTCACTTTAATTGAAGTGTGCTTTGGAAACCTAACCATGGTATTCAAATCTTCAATATCGCCATCAGTAAACACTAATTTTGGATTATTATTAAGAATGTGAACATCAATAGTTCCTTTCCAATTTCGGCAGATCAAAAGTGATATTAGAGTAGATAAGTTGTTGTTTCTTACACTAAATGTTTTCTTCCAGTCAACGGGAATATTTGTCATCCATAAATTGATACTTTTTTCGATGGCTAAACTTGCAGTGGAAAATGGAATGTAAGCAATCATTCCAAAATGATTCTTTTTAGTATCTAATATCAGTTTGTCATAATAATCCAAATTTGAAGTTACAGAATCGATACTTGCAAAAATGATGTTTGGTCTAAAAAAAGCAGCATTGAGAGATTGCATGCTCACATCAACAGTAGTATTAAAATCTGAATTATCTATAACGGTATACGAAACAGATAATTCACTTTCCTTAAATTTTTTAACCGCATTTTTAAGAAAGTCTTCCATGTTTTTTTGATTTCTTTCATTCTCATTTCTCAGCGCTAGTATTTTAACAGAACCTTTAGGGTATATAATAGAATGAATGAGCTTAAAGGAGCTTCTAAGCTCTTTTGGAAGGATTACGGGAATTAGCAAATTGGGACGCCAGGACCTTACCTCTCTTTCTTGCCGTAAACTATTCGTTTTCTTGGTTGCCCACTCTGCTAAAGCAGTAAATAAACCACTCCTGGAGTCACCAGCAGCCGATTTAATATTCCTTCTAACAAGATACAGATAGAATAGCAGAATAAATATTAACGAAAATAAAGCTATAATAACATTTAATATAAACATGATAGCAATGGAGCCAAAAGCACCAATAGCCGGAATAATAATTGGGATTTTTAAAGTTGGTCTAAAGCTAGGTAAACCCAAGGTCTGTTCAACAAGTGCCACTACATTTACCATGGCATAAGTAATCATGAAGAACATGGTGAGCAGAGGAGCAATAGTATTTAAATTTCGTAATGCAATACCAATTAGAACAATAACAGCGGTAATTATCATGGCATTAAAGGGTTCGCCTTTTTTTGATATTTTTGCTAATTTCTCGCTTTTTGGTAAAATATTTTTTTCTCCCAATGCCAATAATATTCTCGGAGCTCCAACAAACGAACCAAGAGCCGATGACAATGTTGCACCTAGAAGACCTGCCAGTACAATGGGGCCAAATAATGATTTTTCAATAAAAAAGTTATAATTTTTCACTAATTCATCAGGCGTAGCGATAACCGCTAGAACAAAAATTAAGCTTACATAAATTATTGTGGTAATAATAACGGAAGATAGGGTGCCAAGAGGAATACTCTTTCTCGGGTTGGTAAGATCACCAGACATATTTGCTCCTGCCATAACACCCGTAACTGCTGGGAAAAAGACAGCAAAAACGACCCAAAATGACGAGCCACTAAAATCATTTTCAATAGAACCAGGATAATTTCCTATCCATTCGATATTTAAATCCAAGTCGTTAACAAATAAGGTGCCGTAAATGGATATTAAAGACAAAACAATAATTCCTAAAATGACATATTGAATTTTAAATGCGAAACTAGTACTAATAAAAGCAATCGTCATAACAACAGCAAAAATCCCTATATCGAGTATAATTGGATCTACACCGGGTATAATGGTTTGCAATCCTTCCCTAAATCCAAAAATATACATGGCCACTGCAATGGCTTGGGCAAAATAAAAAGGGATCCCGATAGCACCTCCAATTTCTAAGCCTAGAGATTGTGAAATTAAACTAAATGCGCCACCACTACCAATCCTAATATTTGTTGTGATTGAAGACAAGCTAAGCGCGGTTGTTAATGTAATGGCAACAGACAAAAAAACGATTGTTAAAGCACCTAATACACCAGCATTTCCGACAACCCAAGGCAGACGGATATACAAGATTACACCCAATATAGTTAAGGTTGTTGGTGTAAAGACACCAGCAAACATTCCAAAAGTCTTCTTAGTCATAATCTTTGTTTCATTTTCAAACAGGGAAATATTTTCACATAGATAGTTGAAAGAATAAGTGATATGGTTTAACTTCTCCGTTTGTACATAACGGTACCAGCTATAAAAAGTAGTGCGGTAAAAAATACCTTTATATTTAAATATAACTAAAGGTTGAACATTGAATTTGCACTTAAAATTTATACAACGTCGTTATGTTACGTTTCCCAAAGATAAATATAATCTTATTTCAGAGTATAAATTATTTGAATTATTGCCTTCTCTTTTAGTAGCTTATGTTGAAAAATAACTAATTTACAATAAAGATCCCTGTAACTATCTATTTTCATGTTGCTCAACAATAGTTATGGCAGCAATTAAATCTTTCACTTCCATATCCTCAAAATCGTCATCAACATAAAAAGGCGCTAATTTGTCTTTGTTGTAGTTGTAAATTTTCCAACGTTTAAATTGATATTCTAAAGCAGTAAAATTTTCAACCCAATCACCAGAATTAAGATACATCGTTTTCCCATGTTTATTCTCACGATATTCCATTTTGGGTTGATGAATATGTCCGCAAACCACATAATCGTAACCGTTTTCAATGGCTAAATCAGAAATAACACTTTCAAAATCATTAATATATTTAATAGCGCCTTTTACACCATTTTTCACTTTTTTAGATAGCGAGTAGCGTTCTTTTCCGCGTTTTTCCAAATACCAATTTACCATGCGGTTAAGTAATGATAATAGGTTATAACCATATGCACCAAGTTTTGCTAACCATTTTGCATTGTGAATGGAAACATCAAACACATCACCATGAAAAAACCACGCTTTTTTACCATCTAATTCTAAAACCTTTTTGTCAACAATAGAAATATTCCCAATAGTAGTACCGCTAAACTTGCGTAGCATTTCATCATGGTTTCCAGTAATGTAGATAATTTCAGTACCATCTGCAGCCATATCCATTATTTTCTTAATCACTTTTAAATGTGATTTCGGAAAGTAACGTTTACTAAACTGCCAGATGTCAATAATGTCCCCATTCAAGATGAGTTTCTTAGGTTCAATACTATTTAAATAAGTTAATAAATGTTTGGCGTGGCACCCATAAGTACCCAAGTGGACATCAGATATTACAGCAATTTCTATTTTACGTTTTATTTTCAATTTGGGTAAGGTTAAATACTTACAAATAACATCTTTTAATATGATGTAATCATTAAGCAATAATTATCTATATATCAGTATATTGTTAATTAATTGTTATGGATTTTTAATTTTAAAATTGTAAAGCTAAATACGATTTCATTTCCTTATTTCTAGGATTAGCTTTATTTTAGCCAAAAATTGAAATTATGGCTGGTAATTCCTTCGGAAAACTATTTAATCTAACCACTTATGGAGAATCTCACGGACCTGCTTTAGGCGGCGTTATAGATGGGTGTCCATCAGGGATTACATTAGATTTAGATGAAATTCAAAACGAATTAAACCGAAGAAAACCAGGGCAATCCGCTATTGTTACCCAACGTAAGGAACCCGATACGGTTAAATTTTATTCAGGTATTTTTGAAGGCGTAACCACAGGAACTCCCATTGGTTTTATTATTGAAAACACCAACCAAAAATCTCACGATTATTCACATATTAAAGACAGTTACAGACCAAGTCATGCTGATTATACCTATGATAAAAAATATGGTGTTAGAGATTACCGTGGTGGCGGACGCAGTTCTGCGCGAGAAACTGCTTGCAGAGTAGTAGCTGGCGCTGTAGCTAAACAAATGCTTAAAGGCATTGGGATAACTGCTTATGTATCAGGTGTTGGAACGATGAAACTTGATAAGCCATACAACGAATTAGATCTTACAAAAGTAGAATCGAATATCGTGCGTTGTCCAGATCAGGATATGGCTTCAAAAATGGAAACCTATATCAAAGAAGTTCGCGGTAAAGGCGATACCGTTGGTGGCATTGTAAGTTGCGTTATCCAAAATGTACCTGTTGGTTTAGGCGAGCCTGTGTTCGATAAATTACATGCCGAATTAGGTAAAGCCATGCTTTCCATTAACGCCGTTAAAGGTTTTGAATATGGTAGCGGATTCCACGGAAGCACGATGTATGGTAGCGATCACAACGATGCATTTAACAGCGATGGCAGTACAAAAACCAATTTTTCAGGTGGTATCCAAGGCGGTATTAGCAACGGTATGGACATCTATTTTAACGTCGCTTTCAAACCTGTAGCAACCCTTATCCAAGAGTACGAAACCATCGATAAAGAAGGTAAAGTTGTGCAAATGCATGGTAAAGGGCGTCACGATCCCTGTGTTGTTCCGCGTGCCGTACCCATTGTTGAAGCTATGACAGCATTGGTTTTAGCCGATTTTTATTTAATAAACAAGATTTACAGTTAGAAGCTGTTTCCCGCTTTCCGCTATATCTTTCTGCGAAGCAGTCCCGAACTAGTTTCGGGATCTCATTAATAAATAACATTCGGTTTTATAAAGAAAGTTTCAAGTATAAACTTTCGCAAAAAGGATGCCGCATCAATCGGGGCTAAACCATCCGCTATGTTTGTGAGTTGTGCGATGGCTCGAATCTACTTTTTTTAATTGGTTAGATTTATTAAGTTTTAAAAAATTGGCATGATAAATCAATATATTTGTTTCATTAAATTAAGTTGTATTCAATATCATATATAAAAATGAAGAGAACGGTAATAATTATTGGTATTTTGTTTTTAATGATTAATTCTTGTAAGGGAGACAAAAATGATTCCTCAAATTTCATTTTCAAAAACAAAAATCAGAAAATTGAACTTAAAATATTAAATGGAAATGACTATTTAATTGCTGGCAATCCTACCAAAGTGGATTTTATATTAACTAACATCGATCCAAAAACAACATTTATCTTCGGACGTGGAATATTAATACTAGAGAGTAAAAACGGCATTACTAAAACAGAGATAAATGTTCCAAATAATTATATAAAAACTAGTACCCTAGATGTACAAGTCAGGTTTAAAGATGGAGATAAAATTAGTATTGCTAAGTTTCGTGTTCCAGTTAGAAATTAATTTTATTCACCCCAATTAAAATAAGTAACCTGCAAATAAATACTGAACTATGATTTATTACTGGTTACACATTACTTACATTTTTATTGGATCAAGGTTTTTCTGGAAAAAGGTCAATTTAGAATCTAATTTAACAAGAAGCAGACGTGTAAGTATTTTAGATTGTGAAGCTTTTAGGTTTATGGCAAATTCCAAATATTTCTATTACATGGATTTAATCCGATTCGAGGTTCTTTTTCGTTCAGATTTATATAAAAGTACCATCAAGAAAGGCATGTTTCCTGTATTAGGTTCTCAAAAAATTATTTACAAAAAACCTTTAAAGCGATGGACTAAATTTAACATTACGCTAGTTTTAGAAGGATGGGAAGATAATTGGGTATACCACCGTCAGGTATTTAAGCGAAATGATGAAATTTACGCCATTGGCATTACAAAAGTGGGATTTTGAAAAAAAACAAAACGCAAAATATGCGGGAAATAATCGCAGATAGTGGTGTAAGTAAAGAGGAAATGCCGGTATCACAAGATATTCCCCACCTATTTAAAAATGATTATGATATTATCAAGACAACGTAATCAGATTAATTTTTGAAAGGTTTAAGCATAAATAATTATCAAATGTGTTTATATTTATAAAGAAATTTAAAGTCTTAATATGATTAAACTGCTAAAAGATTTAATTAAAAAACTAAGAGGTTTATTAGGCAAGTATGATGTGACTTTACCATACTTTATTGCTGTCATGTTAGCCTTAGTTGTAATAGTTGGGGGAATAAATATTTTTATTGAACTTACGGATACCTTATCAACAGATGAATTAAGACATTATGATGATAAAATTACTGAGTATATTATTTCTTTTCGTTCATCAGCGTTAACAGATTATTTCACTTTTATAACTCGAGTTGGAGGTTTATACGGCTATATTAGCGTTGTCATTTTAAGTGCCTTTGTCTCTTTTGTTATTTTCAAAAAATGGAAGTATATGGCACAGATCACTTTGGTTTTAGCCCTTTCGGCTTTATCAAACTTAGTCTTAAAAAGATTTATAAATAGAGCAAGACCAGATATTGAGCATTTGGTAACCGTTGAAACGTTGAGTTACCCCAGTGGTCATGCCATGGCGGCAATGGCCTTTTACGGATTCCTGATTTATTTGTTCTATAAGTTTAAAATGCTAAAGATTATTAAATATTCAATCATATTTCTATTAACCATTTTAATTATTAGCATAGGTTTAAGCAGGATATATTTGGGTGTTCATTTTCCTTCCGATATTGCTGGCGGCTTTATAGCAGGAGGTATATGGGTAATTTTTTGCATTATTCTTTTTAATATTATTGACGTCTTCAGACGAGATCCTAAAACACCAGGAGGCGTTGAAAAAATGGAGGCTATAGAAGATTAGATAAAATACTTATCTTGTCTCAAATTATTCAATCAAATAAAAATTGTAACTAACTAAAAAATCCCTCTCCAACCGAGAGGTTAGAAAAAGAATGAAAAAACTAGCATTGCACTGGAAGATTATTATAGGAATGGTTCTCGGAATCATTTGGGCTTTATTATCAAGCTCACTGGGTTGGAGCGAATTCACGATTAATTGGATTGATCCTTTCGGAACCATATTTATAAATCTTTTAAAACTAATAGCAGTGCCATTGGTTCTATTTTCTATCATTGGTGGGGTTGCAAATATTGGAGATCCATCGAGTTTAGGAAGAATGGGGGGTAAAACGCTTGGAATTTACTTGCTAACAACAATAATGGCTATTTCCTTAGGGCTATTATTGGTAAATCTTATTAAACCAGGAAAACTAATTGACGAGCAAAGTCGAATAGATAACCGAATTAGCTATGAAATTTGGGCTGACGCCGAAGGTTATGAAATAAAGGATGGCATTAATTATTTAAAGGATCCAAAGTTTCTTAAGCGTGCTCAGGAGATTTCAGAACTTTCAAAAAGTGAGCTTCAAGAAGCAGCTGTTTCAGATAAAATGAAAACCGTACAGAGTAAGAAAGAAGCATCACCTTTACAACCTTTGGTAGATATTGTTCCCAGTAATTTCTTCCATTCATTGTCTAACAATGGTTTAATGCTTCAAATTATATTTTTCGCCGTATTCTTTGGTGTTTGCTTACTATTTATTCCAACTGATAATGCCCTACCCGTATTAAATCTTGTGGACAGTATTAACGAGGTATTTTTAAAGATGGTAGATATCGTGATGCAAGCGGCCCCATTTTTTGTATTTGCTTTGTTGGCGGGTGTTGTCAGTAAAATGGCTGGCGATGATATCGGAAAAGTAGTGGAAATTTTTAAAGGTTTAAGTTGGTATTCTATGACTGTATTGATAGGACTTTTGTTAATGATATTCGTGATATACCCCTTAATTTTGAAATTATTTGTAAAGAAAATACCATATTTAGGTTTTTTCAAATCTATGAGTCCAGCACAAACTTTGGCATTTTCTACATCTAGTAGTGCCGCAACACTACCTGTGACCATGGAATGTGTTGAGCAAAATCTTGGAGTACATAAAGAAATAAGTAGTTTTGTATTACCTATTGGAGCTACAGTAAATATGGATGGAACTAGTTTATACCAAGCTGTTGCAGTTATATTCTTAGCGCAAATACATATGATCGATTTAACAATTGGTCAGCAAATTACGGTTGTAGTTACTGCAACGTTAGCTTCAGTTGGGTCAGCGGCAGTGCCCAGTGCGGGCTTAGTGATGCTTATTATTGTTTTAAGTTCGGTTGGGCTTAACCCGGCGTGGATTGCAATTATTTTTCCTGTAGATCGTATTTTAGATATGTTCAGAACAGTAGTAAATGTTACTGGCGATGCAACAGTTTCTTCTATAATCGCTGATGGTGAAAATATGTTGGATTATAAAGATAAAGTAAGTCCGACAGAAACTTTTGATTTAGACTCTTAGAAGGTTTTTCTTAAAAAATTAACGAATACAAAATAAAATGAGTTTACAGTATTCAAGTCGTCCGTCTTGAGTTCTTTAATTTAATAGTTTTCAAATGAATTCAAATATTAATTTAACAACACCCATAGTTTCAGTGGAATGGCTTAATAACCATTTACATGCTGATAATTTGGTTGTTTTAGATGGCACCATCAATAAAGAATTTGATGCTTTGCAACAGCAAATACCATTGGCAAGATTTTTCGATATTAAAAATAAATTCAGCGATACATCAAACGAATTTCCAAGTGCGTTTCCGTCTGCTGAACAATTTCAAAAAGAAGCCAGAGCGTTGGGAATAAATAACGATAGCGCTATTGTGGTTAGTGATGATAAAGGTATTTACTCCAGCGCACGTGTTTGGTGGTTGTTTAAAGCTTTTGGATATAATAACGTAGCTGTTTTAAACGGTGGTTTTCCAGCGTGGATAAAAGCGGGATATTCAACGGAAACCATGAGATTATTCGAGGGCAATACAGGAAATTTTACCGCAAATCTTCAACCCAATATGGTGCAGTTTTTTGATGATGTAAAAAAGGCTTCAGAACATAAAACCCATACTATCATTGATGCACGTTCTGCGGAACGTTATAATTGTAAAGTTCCTGAACCCAGAGCAGGCCTAAGAATGGGTACCATTCCGAATTCCAAAAATTTGCCCTTTTCCAATTTATTGGTCGATGGGGCTTTAAAGCCTAAAGTAGATTTAGAAAAAGCATTTTATATGGTTGCTGATAAAAATGATAATATTATTTTTTCCTGCGGCTCAGGAATTACAGCTTGTATATTGGCGTTGGGAGCAGAAATTTCAGGGTATAAAAATAGTTCTGTTTACGATGGTTCGTGGACGGAGTGGGGCAGTTTAACTTCAAGTAATATTCATGACCCTGAAAAATGGAGTAAAGATGAGTTATTAGCCTATATTTTAATTTATATTTCTCACTTGGATTTAAACGAAACGCGAAAAGAATACGAATATATTTTAACTAGAGTTGATAAAAGTGTTTATCAGCGCGTTCATGATAAATTTAAAAAAGATACCGATTACCAATGTATCCAAAATATAATTAAGGCTGTAAAAACACATGATTATTATCGTAACGATTTTGCCGATTTGTTTGCTGATATAAAATTAATGGCTTTTGCTGACGGCGATTTTGGAGATTTAGAACGTGTGCTTTATGTGCATTTAAAAAAAATCCTGAAAGATGCTTAAATTATCAATCGCTGAAATTATTTCAAGGATTAAAAAACGTCGATACCTTTGAAGTAGTATCTTCAGATTATTCACTCACTGTAAAAATTAACGAATTCGTTTCTTATGCTTGCCGATGCTTTAATTGAGACCTTGGAATCTAAATTTGGGTTTTGTACCGTTTATGATATGTATAAGCCATTGTTGGCAACTGGCTTTTCCCGCTAGTACTCTTGAACCAATACTTCGGTCGGAATATGAAGTGCCGCACTTAATTTTCTAATCATACTTAATGTCAGTTTACGTTTCTTGTTAAGAATTTCACTTACTCGGCTTGTAAACCCAACAACTTCGGCTAAATCTTTCTGTTTCATCCCCAATTGTTCCATGCGGAACTTTATAGCTTCGATTGGGTCGGGCATTCCAATAGGGTAGTGTCCATCTTCATATTTTTCTATTAAAATGGAAAGCACTTCCGCTTCGTCTCCTTCTGGAGTGTCCATTTCTGCATGAAAAATCGTTTCCAATCTTGTTAATGCTTGGTTGTAGTCTTTCTCGGATTTTATTGCTTTTATATCCATATCAAATGCTGTTTACGTTAATTTTATCGTATTCTTCGTGAGTTCCTACAAATCGGATAAACACCCATTTTCTCGGAAAGTTTATCTCAACGACCAAGCGGTACTTGTTTCCACAAATATTGAATACTACTCGGCTATTTTGTAGAATGCTTGCAGATGCATACTGCTCCTTTATTTCGTTAGGGTTTTCCCAATCTGCTTTAGACGCTTCACGGTACCAAGCCGATAGTTGTTGTTCAGTATTTGGATTTTTCTCCCAATATTCCAGCAGCGTTCTTTTTGCAATTACTCTCAATTTGGTCTTTTGAAGCAAAAAAAAAAAAATTCCCAAAACGGTAATATTTTTTAGCTTGTGCCCAACTTTAATGATATGACGTCGTTTTAATACTGAAACAAGTTCAGCACAGGTAAGCGAAGTTGGTTTTTTGAAATCAAAAACGCAACATATAATATAATATCTACGAAAAAGTTTTAAACAGACGTTTAAAAAGAGTTCCTTAGTCATTTCGAACGCAGAGAGAAATCACACAAGTAACTTGTTCTAAGTCTATTTATAAATAGTAATAAATCATCTTTTTTTTAATACCATTTATAACAATTTTTACAATATGACACATAATTATCCCTATATTTTACTTCTATAAATTAATATTCCTATACCTCGGATATTTTAAAGTATATGAAAATTTATAAGTATTAGATTGATTTGGAGAAATTGTAGTTTTCCATTTTAAAATGCCTTTTTTAGAATCATAATCAGAATCTCCAGACTCAATATCATCCACTTTTATGTCTTTATTTTGACTTATAGGAATTCTATCGACAATTACAATATCTATGGCAGTTGGCTTGTTATTTTTAATTTCTATTTCATAAGCTTTATTTAAAACTCTATTATTTCCAATAAATGTCGTTTTCTTAAAGTTGTTTATAGGTTTTCTTTTAATAGCCACATTTGGGTCAACGCCTAATGAAATGGTTAAACTATCAGTTGTTGCATACGGATTGATATTAGTAATTCCAGAATAGCTATCTTCAAAATATACATTGACTTCACCGGGTAGTAAATTGTATTGCTGCCAGTCGCCAATTTTTGCTGTTAAAAACACGTTTTCATTAATCACGGGTGCTGTGAAATATGAAAATCTTGCGGGTACGGTGTATTTATCAATCTCGATTACTGTGATATTTCCATCTGATTCTACCGTTGAAAGTTTTTGGATTTCAAAATTAGTATTCGTAATACCTTCAGTAATAATGTCACCTGATAATGTGTAGTTTTCTTTTTTTGTAGTAACAATAATCACTCCGTTTGCTGCTCTACTTCCATAAATATTTTTGGCAGAAGCGCCTTTAAGAACCTCCATGTTTGCAATCATGTTTGGGTCTATATCTTTAAATTTATTTGAACTTAGAGTCATACCATCTACTATATATAGTGGTTCTTTATAAGATTTAATAGATGAAGCTCCTCGAATGCTTATACCTGAAGCACTTCCGGCTAAAGCAGTGTTTGATGATGTTCCATAACCAACCACCACAACTTCATCTAAAGCACTAACATCTTCTTCTAAGCTTATATTAATTACACTTGAATGAATAGGAATAATTTCACTTTTATACCCCAAATATGATATTTCAAGTTCTTTTCCCCCATTCGCACTTACGCTAAATTTACCATCAAAATCAGTTGCAACACCATTTGTTGTTCCTTTAACTATAACACTCGCTCCTGATATTGGCGTACCTGCCGAATCTGTAATAATTCCGCTAATTTGTTTGATAAAAGGATTGTATTTAAGATTATAACTTTTTGTTGAATTTTCACTTTTATAGTTACTAAACTCACTTATAAAATTTAAGTATTTTGGATTAACATCTGGTTTAATATTGTTAATATTTGGGTCGTTGGTAGATAGGGTAAGTTTAACACTATTCCAGCTAATGCCCGTATTTTGATACACATGTGCTTTATAATGCAAATCAAGAGGTTTATTGATGTCTTTTGCTTTTAAATCATAAATGGGAAACCAACCTGCATTGTTTACATTATATTTTATAATGAGTTTAAGCTGTTTGCTAACGGTAGTATTTAGTTTTATTTTTATTTCACCAGTTTGAATTTTGTCATCAACATTTAATTCTGCTAGTTGATTCTTAATGTCGCTAATTTGTTTGTCGTAATCTCGTTTCTTTTTTAAAGATTGATGAATCAATTTGTTCACTTCTGTAATGCGTTCTCTATAATAAGCCGCAAATTGCTTTAATTTTTCAAGGCTAACCACTTGATTTTCATTTCCTAGTTTTCTATTTTCTTTTATAAGGTTCAATTCTTCTTCATAGCCAGACATTAAATCTTCTTCAAAACCAATAGCATCATTTAGTTTTTCAATCTCTTTTTGAAGGTTTTCAATATTTTCAGATTTATCCAATTTTGATAAATGATTTATAGCATAATTTATAGATAAAATAGAAGCATTGTTTAGCCCTGATATTTGAATGCTGTTTTCCTGAATATGAGGCGATAGTTTTGTAAACGAAAACTCATTAGTTCCAACAGGTAAAGATATTGTTGCTATACGTGTAACTTGTGCGCCATCTACAAATACGGTAACAGCTTTAACTGAAGATGTTGTTGGATTGGTACTGTTTGCTAAAGTAATTGATGTAAACAATAGAAATAAGATACGTAGATGTTTCATGATTAGTTATTTTAAATTTAGATTAAAAATATAACCAATCTATGTATTAGAAAATAGGGAATGAGTAACCTGTACTTATAAGTGAGTCAACCTATGATTTGAATGAGTTTCTTAATTTGAGTTACTCCAAAAACTTGCTCTTCAATTCAGGCGTAGGGATCCAACAAGCCTCTTGTTTGCCATACCATTTGTAACGGTTTTTTGCAATATAATCATAAACCCAATTCCTGATAAATGGCGGAACAATAAAAAATACCCCCATTAAATTTATTGGAAAACCTAGCTTTGCAGCAATTTTTAAAGCGGCTGTAGATTTATAATGAATGCCTTTTTCGGGTGTATAAAGCAGTATAGAATCTATTTTACTAGTGTCTATTTTGTGATTTTTAATAATTTCTTGTCCAATATCACTCTGTAAAGCGGTAAACATAAATAGGTTTTTTTTGTCGTGCGCAATAACATACTGTACACTGCTGTTACAGAGGTTACAAACTCCATCAAATAGTATTAGTTTTTTGTGTTTTGGAATGTTTATCATAGCTATACTTCATTGCTAGGAACGAAGCAATCTTACTAAAACTTGGCAATAACTTAACAGATTGCCACGTCATAATTCTTCGCAATAACCCTTACAAATATAATATTTTAAAGTGTGTTTAAAAAAGTATTTAAATCGGTATCCTTGTCTAATTGTAGCTTCTTTTTTAGTCGGTATTTACTCTTTAAAACACTTTCAGGCAACACATTGAGCATGGAGGCAATTTCCTTGGTAGAAAGGTTCATGCGCAAAAAGGACGCCAATCGGATTTCCTTTTCTGAAATATCACTTGCTATGCTTTTAATTTTATTGTCAAAGTTATTGTGCACCTCAGAGAAATACGATTTGAAGACTTCCCAATCCTTGTCTTCGGCACTTTGTTTTTTAAGTAGCATGACCAAGCGCCTAAACTCAATCTTGAACAGTTCCGGCGATTGTTTTATTCTTTCTAAATTTTCTTTCAGTTCTTGTATAAAGGTGTTTTTTTGTACTAAATGTAAGGTTTGGCTCGTTAGTTCCTTCTTTTTAAATGCTATTTCCTGTTTGTAGATTTCCTCCTGTTTTTCACGAGCTATTCTATTCTTTTTCATGCGCTGTTTAAACCCGAAAAATAAAAGCCCCGATACTGTAATGAAAGTAAACATGCCACCAGCATAAAGGCTTTTGGTTAAATTGCTGATTTCAGCTTCTTGGTTTAGGGTTTTTATTTCTTCCTGCTGTAGGGCTATTTCTGCTTCTTTTTTTTCGGTTTCGTAAATTGAATGTAATTCACTTATTTTATTGACTTTATTAACTCCATAAATACTGTCATTAAGTGTCATAAATTTTTCGTGATATTTTAGGGCCTTTTCAAACTTATTACTCTTTTTATAAATTTTATAAAGGTTTTCGTATGCTCTGTTTATTCCTATGGTTACTTCTATTTTTTTGTTTAAGCCTAAGCCTTCAAGTGTGTATTTTTCAGCTAAATTTAATTGGTTGGTTTCCAGGTATAATTCACCTAAATCCAAGAGGGCGGTTTGCTTACTGAAATCTGAATGTATAGATTCGGATATTAATATACTTTCGGCATAAATCGATTTGGCTTTATCGTAGTTTTTAATTTCTAATTGTAATTTTCCCAATTTGTTTAAACCTGTGGAAATTAGAACGGAATCATTTAATTGTTTTCCTATTTCTATGGCTTTGTCTATATTTACCGTAGCACTGTCAACCTGTATGGGCTCTTTGGTGTATAATATACCCAATCCTTGATGTGCCAATGCCAACGTGTATAAAATATTGTTTTCCTTTAATATTGGAATGGCTTCGTAATAGCTTTTTAAAGCACCTTTTTTGTTTTCAATCGATTCATATACGCAAGCGTTATTGTATGTAGCTTTTGCATAGCCAAGATAATCTTCATATTTCTTAAAAATTTCTGCTGATTTTATTCCATTCTGTAACGAAAGTTCTAAAAATCCTTTTTCTAAATAAACTGCACTATTTAAAATATAGACACTGCCCAGTTTTAATGAATCTTTAGCGGAAGCAAAATAATTTTCGGCAATTTTATTGTAGTAAAGAGAACTATCGTATTTTGATTGGTTAAAATAATCAGTCGCTAAATTTATTGTGGTTATCGCAACTCCTTTTTTGTTATTCTTCCTTTTAAAAATTTCATAAGCGCTATCCAGCTTTTTTTTTGAGGTTTCAAAATCACTTTGACGGGACGAGACTATTCCCAAATAAAGATACCCTCGAGCTATACCGTTTTCATAGTTTATTTTTCTGGAAAATTCAATAATCTCTTTTGCATAATCCTCTGATTTTTCTGGGTTATTGCTTAAATAATAACGCCATAAATCATGTAAAGCATCAACCTTGGTTGAATCTTCTTGAGCATTTTTTAGTGAAGCTTTTAAATTTTCTACTTGTTTATTTGTTTGTCCGTAGCTTAAAGTTAAATACAAGCATATTATAATTGTTTTTAATAATGTTTTCATCTGTTTAAAATTTTATAGTTCACTGAAAAATGAAGAAACTAAAAATTTCTGCACATTCAGGAATTCGCATAAAAAATTTAATCATGCCGGTTGGCATGCAATGATAAAATTTGTTTGTGCTCATTTCATAAAGTATTTAAAAAGTGGTTTAAATCGGTTTCTTTATCAAGCTTTAGTTTTTGTTTTAAACGGTATTTTGATTTCAGCACACTATCTGGCAATAATTGATTGCTTTTGGTAGGTAGTCAATAAACTGTCAATCAATTTATTGTTTTGTGCAACAATTTGATAAGAAAAAAAAACAAAAATTAAAATTGAAAACGATGTTTTTTTCATAATTGCGTTGGTTTTTACTTCCACTAAGATAATTATTAAATTCATTTAAATGGCAGTTCAATCTATGTATGAATTTATTCTTGTCCATACAAACACTTTGTTTATATGAAAATTATATCTCAATATAAATTATTAATAAACTGATAATGAGATATTTAAACAGGTGCATTGAAAAATGGGTTTTATGTTTGTCCATACCATAAAACCATATCATTTTTAAAACGTGTCCATACTTTGTCCATGTCATAAATTAGATTTTTGAGGCATTCCTGTATAGTTTTGAATCAGAAACAATTCGCAAACACAATTTATTATGAAAACAATTTTTAAGAATTTAAGATTTATTATGATGTGTACTTTACTACTTGCAATAATAGCATGTAGTAAAGATGATCCAGCTCCAGCTCCTGGAGATGGCGAAATAGAACAAATTAATGGTATTTCTGCAGATGAATTAGAAAACTATGCTGGTGATTTGGGCTTAATCATAAACACCAGAGATTTAGTCAAAAAGGGATATAATCCTATAAAGGTAAAAGTAACTACAGCAGCATCAGAAGGAAATTATGACCAAACTTTAGATGTTGATCCTTTTACCAATATTGCCCAACTAAAGCTTTCAGTTGATGACCTGTCAGAAACAGCTGCACAAGAACTTAAAAATGGAGTAGGTTTAGGGTTCGAAATTTTCGATGGTGCCAACAATGTAATTACTTCTGAAACATTTAGTGTTATGTCTTTTAATGAAGGTGGCAATGAATTGAGTGTCAATGCTACTTCTTTAGCATACCAACAGGAGCAATTTTATTTTAAGGACAATATGCGTTATTATTTGCAATTAGTAAATGCAAACGGAAACTATAGTAATACTATTGTAGCATCTTATTGGGGTAATTCATGGTTACGCTATCGTGTATCAGATAATTTTCCACAAGCCGATACAAATGAGCAATTCCATATTTTACAAGACCCCAACAATCCTGATTTATTTAGCCTTTATTCTGCCAACAACGATGCTTATATTTTTATTGGTGCAAATGAGACTAGCTTACCACGCACATTGAAACGGTCGTCGGCAACTTTTTATCCAGCATGGCAACCAGAAGATTTATCAGATTCTTGGAAATTTAGAATAAAAAAAGAATCAAATGGACTATACACAATATGGTCAGAAATTGCCAATAAGCCACTTCGCTATTTTACTAACTCTTCAAACGATAATACCACTAATTGGCGTGCAACCGATTCTGGAACAATTCAGTATTTCAGAATCATAGCATTAGATATTGCTTGGGAAACAACAGAGTTAAATACAGAATATCTTGAACCTTTACTACCGAAAGTAAATACCTCTTTTGGGTTTAATAGTACGTTAAAAAACTGTGGTTCGGGTTCATTAGAACAACAAGTAGGTATTGAAAGAACCATTACCACGACATTCACGAACGGTTTTCAGGAAACCATAGGATTAAGTGGAAGAACCACTACAAGTGTTGATGTTACCGTTGGAGCAACAGCAGAGGCCAGTTTTTTTGGTGCTGGAGGTTCGGTATCTGCAGAAGTTTCCGCAGGTTTGGAAGTATCTGTAGAAGCAAGTTCAGAATCAACACAATCAAGTGAAGAATCTGTGTCTGAAACCAACACCTATTTTTCAAACAGAACGGTTACAGTTCCTGCCGGAAGCGCATCATTAGTATATGATGCTTATCAAACATACTCCAATGTTAAAATTCCTTATGTAAAAAGAATTAGATTAAAAGCAACACATACTGAAACTTCTGAAAATCTCACAGGAAACGAAATAGCTACACAATTAAAAATGACAAGTTTTTCTGGTGTTATCAATACAATTGGGTCTGACTTTGTAGAAGTATCAATACGTGGAAATATGCTTTTAGATAATATAGTAGATACACAAACCGAAGTAAGGGATGTTGCAGCGAATTGTAACTAAAACCATGAATTGGTTTTAAAAAGGCAGTAATCTTTTACTGCCTTTATTTTCAAAAAACATCATTTAAAATTCAAACAAAATGAAAACAAAACTATATTTAATAATCAACATAGTACTATTTAGTACATGCTCTTTAAATGCGCAAAATATAACCTATCAAAGTTGGGGAACAAGATTCTATGCTACATCAAATAGTTGCACTAGTGAAATTGGGGACGAAGAATACACTTGGTATGGTTACATGAAAGATAATGTTTACACTTCAGAAACCTCAACTGGATGTTACCAAAAAACTGTAAATGGATCTACCTCACTTGCTATAAATAGTGGCTTGAGGACAAGAAACAATACAACGGCAACACAACTTATAGCGCGTGTTCGTGCTTGGGAAGACGATGGTGGTAACAGATGTTCTTATGACACAGGGATAAATAGTGATGATTGTTCAACAAACATATCAGAAACATACAATTTTGCTAATCCAGTAGAATATCAACAGGCTACAGTAACAAGAAATGTTGGAAATGGTAATTTTAATATGGATCTAACATTTACTTATAGATATTCAGTAGAACTTCTTGATACAGCTATAGAAAATACAACTGAAACATTTATAGCTTCTGGAGATAGACCATTTTGGGGAGCAAAAGGTTCTTGGGCTAACGATGGTATAGATTGTGCAGCTTCTGGAACTATAACGCATAACCAAAGCTCTATTTTTAAAACAACGGTAACTGATAAAAGTGGTGTAACCTTTAAATGGAGGGTATCCTCTGAAGCGAATGATTATCTACAAGTCTATGTAAATGACGTATTGGACGAGCAAATTTCTGGAAATACAAATTGGGCAACAAAAACAATCAATTTAACTGAAACTGTAAATACAATTCAGTGGCAATATAAAAAAGACTCTAGTGGTAGTGGCGGCCTAGACAGAGGTTTTGTAGATGCTATTTCTTTTGAAGATGCTCCTGCTTTAAGTATAAACTCTAACAATTTAGATTTTGTTTCAATATATCCAAATCCAGTTAAATCCATTTTAAATATAAAAGGACTAAAAAATGATAATTATAATTTAGATATCTATAATGTATTGGGTAAAAAAGTAAAAACTATAAAAAATATTCAGGGTAAAGTAGATTTTAGCTCATTACGCAACGGTTTTTACATGATGGGATTGTATACAAATTCCAGCTACAGAACATTTAAAATTTTGAAACAATAAAACATTTATTTTGATGCTTCTACCAATTCCAATTGTTCCACACTAACATTTGTCGTAAATAAGCCATAGTTTACGGTGGCTTTGTTTTTTTCAATCTTATCAATACTTCCAACAGCACGACCATCTTCAAGTCGTACTCTGTCGCCAACTTTTAAAGTTGCTTTTGGCTTAGGAGTTTCTATTTCTTTTTTCTTAGCTGCTTTTTTCTTTTTCCGAATCACTTCTACTTTCTTTTCAGCTTCTTGTTTTACTTGGTTTTCTTTAGCTTTAATAGATTTTTTTCGTTTAGCAGAAACCTTTTTGCGTTTAGAGTTATCAATTTGAACGACCTTAAATAATTCGCCCATTAATTCTCGTTTCTGATTGTTTTCAAAGTATTTTTCGGCAATATCATTTACTTTTTGTCCTAAATAAATTAAACGCTGGTTACTGTCATATAATTCTTGGTAACTTTCTAGTTTCTTCTGAATCTTAGCATTTATTTCTTCTAGCTTATCAGCCTCTTCAAGTTTTTTCTTCTCATTTAGCTTAAGTGATTGTCCTGTTTTTTCTAATTTGGAACGTTCCTTTTGAAGTTTAGCAATAGTGGCATCAAAACGCACTTTACTACGTTCAATTTTCTTTTTGGCACGATTTATCAAGCTATATGGAATACCATTTTTCTGTGCGACTTCAAAGGTAAAACTACTTCCAGCTTGACCGATAACGAGTTTAAAAAGAGGCTCAAGAGTTTTTTCATCAAATAGCATATTGGCATTAAGCATAAACGGCAACTCGTTGGCTAATATTTTTAGGTTTGAATAATGGGTTGTAATAATGCCATAGGCTTCACGATGGTAAAACTCTTCTAAAAAGGTTTCAGCCAAAGCACCACCGAGTTCAGGGTCGCTACCAGTACCAAATTCATCAATTAAAAAGAGTGTGTTTTTATTGCACTTCTTCAAAAAATAATTCATTTGTTTTAAGCGGTAACTATAGGTGCTTAAATGATTTTCAATAGACTGATTATCGCCAATATCACTTAAAATTCTATCAAACAAACATACTTTACTGCGCTCGTGCACAGGAATTAATAGCCCACTTTGAATCATAACTTGCAATAAACCAACCGTTTTTAGGGTGATACTTTTTCCGCCAGCATTGGGGCCAGAAATAACTATAATACGGCTGTCATTTTTCAATTCTATGGTTTGCGGAAACGTTTTTACTTTATTTTCTAAATTGTTTAAATACAATAAGGGGTGATAAGCATCACGCAACAACATGCTTTTGTCTTCTGAAAACCCCGGCAAAATAGCATTCATGGATTTTGCGTATTTCGCTTTCGCGGAAATAACATCTATATCAATTAAAAAGGATTGGTAATTTTCCAATAAAGTTAAAAACGGACGTATAAAATTAGTTACTTCTTTTAAAATACGAATAACTTCTTCCTGCTCTTCATATTCTAAATTATTAAGTTCGCGCGTATGCTGTAATGTAGTTTCAGGCTCAATATAAACAATACTTCCTGTTTTGCTACCTCCCATAATAGACCCTTTAACCTTGCGCCTGTACATCGCTTTTACCGCTAAAACGCGTTTGTTATCAACTACAGATTCCCGAATATCATCTAAATACTCCAGATTATGATAGGTGTTTAAAGCGGTACTGAAACTCGCATTTATTTTACCCTTTATTTTATTTATAGATTGTCTTAATTGAGAGAGTAGTGGTGAAGCGTTATCTTTTATATCACCAAAGCGATCCACAATAGCATCCACTTTTTCAATAAGAATTTTTGTGACTTCAATATGGAATGCAAAATGGTTTAAACTCGGGTAGTACTCTTCAAACTTCCTTAAATAAGTAACAATGTCGTTTGCTGTTATGGATATTGAGACTATTTTTTTTAATCCATGTACCTCTAAGTAGGTGTTTTCAATGCGTAATAATTTTAATTCTTTGGTAATGGCGTCAAAACCATGATTCGGAATTCTATTGTCGTTGTAATAAGATGATAGATATTCATTTACAAGTTTTAAAGCGCTCTGTAATTCGTCTTTTGTTTTATATGGCGTAATTTGAAGTGCTTTTTCATTTCCCAATGCGGTTACACAAAGCTCGCTAACCTGTTGCAAAACCGTTTGAAACTCTAAATCTTGCAGTGTTTTTTCGTGAATATGAATAACTTGATTTTTCATAGCTTTAATAGGTTAGCAAATTTAGCTATTCTTAATTAAAGCCATTACGTTTTGTTGATACTTAATTAAACGGAATAATAATGTTAATTAACATTTGTGAATCATTCCTTAACAAAACCCTAACAGTAAGTAAGTTAATTTGTGTTTACCTTTATTTCAATCAACAAACATCAATCAAACTACAATCAGTTAAAAGCTCAATCATTTTATTGGATTGGGCTTTTTTCATCCGTGAATAGTTTCAGATTTACCATAATTTTTAATCACTACAGCTTCAAACTCTACCAATTCTTTCCAGCGTTTATCAACATCAATAGCTTTCCCGTATTTACGTGCAAAACCAATAAATGTAGTATAATGTCCAGCTTCACTAATCATTAAATCGTGATAGAATTTTGAAAGTTCAGGATCTTTTATTTTTTTTGAAAGCAGTTTAAAACGCTCACAACTTCTGGCCTCTATCATGGCCGAAAACAACAATCTATCCACCATACATTGCAATCTATTGCCGCCTTTATTCATGAATTTGTAGAGCTCATTGACGTAGCTGTCTTTGCGCTCTCGTCCCAGTCTATAACCACGTTTTTTAATGATGTCGTGTACCATTTGAAAATGCTCCAATTCTTCTTTTGCTAAAGCAAGTAAATCGGTAACTAAATCTTCATGTTCCGAATTTAGTGTGATTATGGTAATAGCATTTGTGGCGGCTTTTTGCTCACACCAAGCATGATCTGTTAATATTTCTTCAATATTCGATTCTACGATGTTTACCCAACGTGGGTCTGTAGCTAATTTTAAACCAAGCATAGTCTTTTCTTTGTTTTTGTAAAAGTAGTTATAAACATTAAATTATTTGAGCATTACCACAATCCCGATGGCTATCGGGAGGGCTTTCCGCTACAAGTCCTCGCACCTCTCCCGATAGCTATCGGGATCGGGCTGTGGGCTTTTATTCATGATTTCTTATTTTATATTAATGAATTCATGAACATAAATGTTTCACTACAATCCCTAATGCATGCCGCTAGTTTCAAGTATAAATTACCAATGCTTTCATTAGATTGATACGCTACAGAAATGTT
>CAXBID010000023.1:0-24733 GCA_963975495.1 uncultured Flavobacteriaceae bacterium
TATAACATTAATATTATTTTAATTTATCTGTCAGCATTGAACAAAACTACATATAAATTTTTCGAGAAAAAAGTAAAATCATAAAAAATGTGCTCGAACACATTAAATTAATATTATCGAGCACATATTGATAATTTTGTCACGTTCAATTAAGAAGAGAGTATTATTAAAATTAAATATCTTTTAAAGTTGTTTTTGAATAAATATTTGATTTCTTAAATATCCAAACTAAGCAAATGGGAATACTTATTTAAGATTATATAAACGAAAAGAACTTCTCTAAGTCAATTATTATAAGGTTCGACATTTTTTCTGTTTGCTCTACGAGTAAAACTAAGCCTTTCAAGAAATTGAAAGGTTTTTTATTTCAATGGGTACAGAATAAGTACAGATTTTTTCTGTTTATCTTTTGCTAAATAGCATTTGGTTTAATTTCATTTAGTTTTATTAAGAAAGTTTATTACTGTGTTCAAATTGGGTTGTTTCTTTTTCGACTTCTTGGTTATGAATTTAGAGCAATATATATCAAATTAATAGTAACACCTTTAAAATCAATTATTTAAGACTTAATTAATTTTATTTGATATCAAATTAGATTTCCCGAAATGAGAAGGTCGGATTGAATATTGATTAAATTAGACTCCTTGAGAGTATTTAAGGACTTATAAAAGCACAGCAATATGCTTTGGGTACGTGTTTGATTTTTTATCTATTTCGGCTAATTCTCCAATTGTTTTTAGGTTTGCATCAAATCTTTTAATTAAAGATTTTACCCTTAAGTAAATGGCTTTTATGGATAGATATCAACATCTGTTATTAAATTAATTTGGTATTTAGTAATCCCTTAGAGCTTAAAGATTATATATTTGCAAAATATGTGTTTTTAAAAGAATTTTTTTCTTAAAACCAAAAACGTTAAAGTCAATAAAACATAAATCATAATTAAAAAGAATGAACAAAAAAATAGATCAGCAATCAGCAGATAACATCAGGGCATTAGCTGTAGCCATGGTAGAAAAGGCAAATTCAGGTCATCCTGGAGGTCCTATGGGAGGTGCGGATTATATGCATATTCTGTATTCAGAGTTTTTTAATTATGATCCGTCTGATATGTCATGGCCGTTTAGAGATCGCTTTTTTATGGATGCTGGTCATTTGTCAACCTTAATGTATGCACAATATTATCTTTTAGGAAACTATGCTAAAGGGGATCTTGCTAACTTTCGCCAATGGGGGTCCATAACCCCGGGACACCCGGAAGTAGATGTAAAAAGAGGTATAGAAAACACGTCTGGGCCCTTAGGGCAAGGGCATACAATGGGAGTTGGAGCAGCCATTGCTGCTAAGTTTTTAAAAGCACGTTTTGGAGATTGGATGAATCATAAAGTTTATGGTTTTATTTCAGATGGTGGAGTTCAAGAAGAAGTGTCTCAAGGTGCAGGTAGAATAGCAGGCCATTTGGGCTTAAGTAATTTTATTATGTTTTTCGATTCTAACGACATTCAGTTATCTACATCAACAGATGAGGTAACCAGTGAAGATACCGCTATGAAGTACGAAGCGTGGGGTTGGAAGGTAGTAAACATTGATGGCCATAACCACGATGACATCAGAAAAGCATTAACTGATGCCAATAACGAAACTGAAAAACCAACCTTGATTATTGGTCAAACGATAATGGGCAAAGGCGCGGTAGCATCTGATGGCAGTAAGTTTGAAGGGTATTGCGAATTGCACGGTCAGCCCATTGGCCACACAGGGGCAGATTATAACAAGACCTTGATAAATTTAGGGGCTGACCCAGAGGATGCTTTTGCTATTTTTGATGATGTTGGCAACTTTTATGAAAATGTATTAGAGGAAAAGAAAAATACAGCAGCAAAAAAGAAAGCTAAAATTTCAGCTTGGAGAAAAGATAACGATGCCCTTGCAAAAAAATTGGATTTCTTCCTATCTGGTGAGTTACCGGAACTGGATTTCGAAAGTGTAGCGCATAAACCAGGATTAGCGAGTAGAGCAGCATCTTCAAACGTATTGGGATATTTAGCTGAACATGTAGAAAACATGATTGTATCGTCTGCCGATTTATCGAACAGTGACAAAACCGATGGTTTCTTAAAGAAAACACAGGCGCTTCAAAAAGGTGATTTTACAGGTTCATTTTTACAAGCGGGCGTCGCCGAATTAACCATGGCATGTATAGCCAATGGTATTGCCTTGCATGGTGGAATCATTCCTGTAGTAGCAACATTCTTTGTGTTTTCAGATTATATGAAGCCGGCCATTCGATTAAGTGGTATTCAAGAATTACCTGTAAAATACGTTTGGACGCATGATGCCTTTAGGGTAGGTGAAGATGGGCCAACGCACCAACCCGTTGAACAAGAAGCACAGATCCGTTTATTGGAAAAATTGAAGAACCATAGTGGAAATCCAAGTTTTTTAGCCTTACGTCCTGCAGATTCAGCAGAAACAAGCGTCGCTTGGAAAATGGCTTTAAAAAATACCAATTCACCATCAGGTTTAATTCTTTCAAGACAAGGTATCAAAGATCTTCCAGCTAAAGGCACTTCAAGATATCAAGATGCTTTAGCTGCCGAAAAAGGCGGGTATTTAGTAAAAGAAGTTGAAAATCCAGATGTGGTATTAATAGCAAATGGTTCAGAAGTAGCTACTTTAGTTGAAGCTGCTCAAATTTTGGAAGTAGAAAACGGATTGAAAGTAAGTATTGCCTCAGTAATTTCTGAAGGCCTTTTCAGGTTACAATCCAAAGATTACCAAAATAGCGTCATCCCAAAAAACAAACCATTGTTCGGTTTAACAGCAGGCTTACCTGTAAACTTAGAAGGGCTTGTTGGAGATCATGGGAAAGTGTTTGGATTAGAGCACTTCGGTTATTCAGCGCCAGCAAAGGTGCTAGATGATAAATTTGGTTTTACAGGCGAAAAAGTAAGTAAGGAAGTATTGGAATATTTAAAAACAGTATAAAAAACATAAATTATGAAATTTTTTATTGATACAGCAAACCTTGATGATATTAACGAAGCGCAAGCTTTAGGGGTTTTGGATGGTGTTACAACAAACCCATCTTTAATGGCAAAAGAAGGTATTACAGGTGAAGCTAACATTTTAGCACATTACAAGAAAATATGTGATATCGTAGAAGGTGATGTAAGCGCAGAGGTCATTTCAACCGATTATGACGGTATGGTAAAAGAAGGTGAGGCTTTGGCCGCTTTACACCCACAAATTGTGGTTAAGTTACCAATTATAGCAGATGGTATAAAAGCCTGTAAATATTTCTCGGATAAAGGGATCAGGACCAATGTAACCTTGGTGTTTTCTGCGGGTCAAGCTTTATTAGCAGCAAAAGCTGGCGCAACATATGTGTCTCCTTTTTTAGGACGTTTGGATGATATTTCTACTGATGGATTAAATCTTATCGCAGAAATTAGATTGATTTACGATAACTACGGTTTTGAAACTCAGATTTTAGCGGCTTCAATTCGTCACACCATGCACGTTATTGACTGTGCTAAATTAGGAAGTGATGTTATGACTGGGCCACTATCATCAATCAAAGGATTGCTTAAGCACCCTTTAACTGATATTGGTTTAGCTAAGTTTTTAGAGGATTATAAAAAAGGAAATTAATAATTCTGTTTATAAAATAAGCGACAATATTTTAACCCATAATTAAAGTTTATTTAATTATGGGTTTTTTAGAAATTTTTAGGTTTTTATTCTATGTTTACAGGCAATCCTTTTTCATGAGATCCGTAAACGGCATCTTGAACAATAATATTATCTAAATATTCTTCAACATCGGTTTCAAAAGCATCACCAGAGCGTAAGCAATTTATAAAGTGTTCTTGAGTATTATATACACAATCACCTGCAAAATTTATTTTTTCGTAAAAGTAATCGTGTTTGTTTTCCTTTTTACCTAAAAGTTGTGTGGTAATTTTGCCATCATCGTATAAACGAATGGTGCCTTTGTTTCCTTCTATCCAAATACTTCCAAAGGTTAATCGTGGATCGTCAGCAGTGTTTTCATTAAATCGGTTCGCATCTAAAAAACCTAAAACCCCATTTGTAAATTCAAATTGTACCCAGGCAAAATCTTCACCTTTTATATTAGAATTTAAGGTTTTTAATTTTGAATACACTTGCGAAATATTACCAATTAAATATCGAAAAGTATCAATAAAATGAACCCCGGTTTCGTAAATTAAAAGCTTTTCCATTTCTCTGAAATAGGGCTGACGATTCATATAAGCATCCTGTTGCCAGCCATCACCCATGCGCATGCGTAAGTTTATGGTATGCAATTTATCACCGATAATATTCTGGTCTAAAAGTTTTTTCATTTCTCTATGCCAGGGCTGAAATCTGAAATTTTCATGAACCATCATTCTAACGTCAGAATTTTTTATAGCATTGGCTAATGCAACAGATTCTTCGTAAGTTGGCGCTAAAGGTTTCTGACAAATAATATCAATACCACAAGCTATAGCAATGTTACAGAAATCGGTGTGTGTTTCAGGAGGTGTAATAATATCAACAAAATCTGGTTTTTCAGTTCTTAGCATCTCCTCAAAATCCCCATAAGCGGTTGCAATGCCGTAAGTGTCACAAATAACTTGTGCTTTTTCTTTTTTTCTACTAGAAACAGCTACAATGTCAACATTCTCAAGACGATTCCATGCTTCGTATTGAAACTGACTAAAATACCCTGTGCCAACGGCAACACCTCTAAGTTTTTTCATGTTTCTGATTTTTTTGAGACCTGTCAGGTTTTTAAAACCTGACAGGTCTTATGTCTTAAAATGTTTTTAATATTCTGAAAAATGTTTTTGTGGCTTCATATTATACCAAAGTACAATGGCAATAATATTTAAGATAGCACCAACAATAAAAAATAAGTTAGTGTTTCCGGTCCAATCTAATAAATAAGGAAAAACAAGAGCGGTAATAAAAGCACCTATATTTCCTGCCATATTCATGGTGCCAGAAACGGCTCCTGAATGTTCTTTACCAATATCTGCACAAAATGCCCAAGAAGAAGGTAGCGTCATATCAGCACCAAAAATAGCGATGCTTAAAAATAGGGTAGCACCAATTGCGGTGTCCATGTAAATACTACCTATTAACCCAATAGCCGCTAAAGCAAACCCAATAGCTGCAGGTAAAATACGAGACTTTGCCCAATTTCCTTTTTTAAAAATACTATCGCCTAAAGCGCCGGAAAACCAGTTTCCAAAAGCTCCAAAAACAAGAGGGATTGCGGTGTAAAACCCAGCTTCAATAGTATCTAAATTATATTCACTTTTTACATGCGGAAATAACCATGTAAGCGCAAAGAAAAATGTAAAATTACTGCAGAAATATTGCCCCATAGCCAACCACATATTCTTTGATTTTAATAGCGTGCCAAAATTTATTTTTTCTTTAGCAACATCCGTTTCTTTTTCTTGTCTGTGTTCTAAAACAAAGTCTTTTTCTGCTTGCGACAGTGCGTTGTGGTTTTCAGGATTATCCCTAAACAATACATACCAAGCCAATGCCCAAACTAAACCTACAACACCCATAACTAAAAACGAAGTACGCCATCCAAAACTATCAATAAGCCAAACAACTAACGGTAAAGCAAAAGCAGCACCTAATCGTGAACCAGAAAAATTAATACCAGTAACGAGTCCACGTTCTTGTAGCGGAATCCAGTTGTAAACAGCTCTAGTCATTCCTGGAAATGCACCAGCTTCACCAGCTCCAAATAAGAAACGCACAATTAATAAGGAAATAAAATTCCAAGCAAAGCCTGTTAATGCCGTAAATACAGACCAAATAGCTACGATACTTGCTAAAACTTTTCGAGGTCCTAAACGGTCGGCCAACATTCCAGAAGGCGTTTGAAAAAAGGCATATCCTAGTGAGAATATAGCTAAAACCCATCCCATTTGTTTATCGCTTAAACTCAAAGCCTCAGAAATAGGGTCTTTAGCAACCGATATACAAATACGATCTATGTATAATAAAAGAGCTAATAAGAAAGTGCCGCCTACCATGAGGTAGCGTTTCGGGAAATAGCTTGTTTTCTTCATTTTAATAATTTAGTTAGTTGGTATAATGCATTGTTGTCGCCAACATTGCCAGGAAATATAATATATGGCATGTTAGGAAATTTAGTTTCGGCACTTAGTTTCCAAACAGGCACGCCTTTTAACACTTGCCCTAAAACTTGAGCGCGCTTTACGTTTAATCCTTTTGTGGCAACATCGCTGGACGTAATACCGCCTTTAGCGACAATATATTTTGGTTGGTTTTTAAGTTGTTTAATTATAGAAATCAATCCGTTTGAAACGCGGTTTACAATAGCTAAACTCTCAGCTTTTGTATGCCCTTTGATTATGGTGCGACTTGTATAAAGCACCACATGATGATTTGCTTTAATATGTTGATTGACTTTTTCTGATAAGTGATTTATATCTTGATTGAAAAGTAAACTATCTTGAACGTTTGATACATCTAGCTCTAAAAATACAGCATCAGAATGATCTTTTAAAGCCTGAAGTTGTGCTGTGGTTTTTGGCACATAAGAACCAATTATAATAAGCGAACCTTTGCCTTCGTTTGAAGTGATAATTTCAGTTTTACTAAGGCAATTTCGTGCTTCAATACCAGAGATAGCATTTACAAATGATGCTGCAGCTCTAAAAAGAAGTGGTTCGTTACTTTTTAAACAGGCTAAGGCAACGGTTTGTAATTCGTTATAACTTGTTGCATTTACAACAATGTGTGAATTATTTGAATTCTTTATAGTCGAAATAATACCATCTAAAGGCTTTTCCCTGAGCGTATCTATAGACAAGCTTTCAATAGATTTTAATTCTATTTCATCTTCATATTTTTCAATAATCCAGTCTTTTAAATTTGAGTTTTTATAACCAAAGGTATTGTCTTTTGCAAAAGGCGTTTCCCCGGCAGGGATAAAATTGGTGCCTTCTTTTACGTAATGAATATCCTTAAAAGTATAACGTCCACCTTCAAAAAAAGCAGGAGCCAAAATATGTTTAGCATCTTCTATTCCTAAACCTTCAGCTAACGCGTTTACTTCGTTAGGGTAATGTCCACGTAAAGTAGAATCTCCTCTGCTTATAACTAAAATTTGTTTGTTGTGTTTTTTTGAAAGTGATTGAAGACGTTCTCCAAGTAACTCTGCTAAAGCATTGGCTTCTTCAATTTGAAGGCTTCTAGAATTGGTTAAAATGAAGAAAACCGGACTATTTAAAACCTCATATTCTAAAATACTCACTTCCCAACTTGTAACCACAGGAACATCATAAACCGTTTGCGTACCAGTAGGGTCGTCATCTAAAATAACAATGGTTTTCGGGTTTTCTTGAAGTTCTTGACGTATAGCATCCAGATGACCTTTTAGTTGTTCACCTTCATTAATAGATGCTAATATATCCTCTTTCAACATAAAGTTTTAGTCTTCTAAAGCAATAACCCTTGATGGTGCACCATCACCACCTTCAACCTTTAAAGGAAGTGCAATTAAAGTGACTTTTGATTTGGTAATTTGTTCTAAATTACAAAGCCCTTCCACGATTATGATATTGTTTTTCATTAAAATATTATGAATTTCGGTAACTTCAACCATGTTATTTACATCGGCTACCGAAGGGGGTTCAACACCTAAAATATTCACACCTTTTTCTCCTAGCCAATGTGCCAAATCACTACTTATTCTTGGTAAATCATCACGATAAGCAGGCGTTCCTAGTCTTTTGCTCCAACCTGTATGCAGTATAATGCTTTGTCCAGCTTGAAAATCTTTGGTAATAAAATCTAAATCAGAAATCTCAATTATAGCTTTTGGTTTTAAATGACGTAGATCAACAATCCAAGCTTCACTAATTAATCTTTCAGTGGGGAGTTCATCAATAGTTTGCTCATTCACTTCAAAATGTAAAGGCGCATCCATGTGTGTTCCGCTATGCGAGTAAAGGTGTAAAGTTGTAGCATTCCATCCATCTACTGAAAATATTTTAGCAGGTTCAATAGAAACGCCACTCATCTTATTATTGATGGGTAGCGTTAAATCTATAACTTTCTTATTTAACATGTATTTAAGCTATGAACTGGTTTAAACTTTTTTGATTGAAGCGAAAAATAGAGGTTTTTTGCTGAATTGAAGGCTTTTTTGAACTGCATAGCATCGTTACGGAGTTACAAAAAGACAAAAAGTGAGGGAAAAATATCATTTTGTAGCCAATTGAAAAAAGTTTAAATCAGTTCTATAACTAATTTATTAGCTTCTATATGTTTTACTACTCTATTTGCAATGTCTGAAGTAGAAGCATTTCCGCCTAAATCAACTGTAAGGTTTCCTTCAGCAGTTGTCGCTTCAATTCCAGCAACAATATCGTTCGCCGCTTTAGTTTCACCTAAATGATCTAACATGATTGCCGCAGACCAAATTTGACCAATTGGGTTTGCAATGTTTTTGCCAGCAATATCTGGAGCAGAGCCGTGGATAGGTTCAAACATAGATGGAAAATCTTTTTCAGGATTGATGTTTCCACTTCCGCCAAGACCTAAGCTACCCATAATAGCGCCGCCTAAATCTGATAAAATATCACCAAAAAGATTGGTTGTTAAAATCACATCAAAAACTTCTGGTTTTAAAACAAAACTAGCAGAAGCATTGTCAATGTACATTTTAGAAAATTCAACATCTGGATATTGTTCCGCAACTTCAGCAATCACTTTATCCCAATATGCTAAACTGTTTATTAATGTGTTAGATTTTGTAACGTTTGTAACTTTACTTCTACGTTTTCTAGCTAATTGAAACGAATAATGTGCAATACGTTCAATTCCAAAACGAGTAAAAACACTGGTATCGGTAGCAAATCCATGAGCATCATCGGCGTAATATGTTTTACCACTTTGTACAAACTCGCCTTCGTTGTTTTCCCTAACTACAACAAAATCGATGTCTTTTTCAGTTTTAGTTCTTAACGGACTTTTTAATCCTGAAAATAATTTTACAGGACGATAGTTTACATATTGTTTTAGCTCTCCTCTTACTTTAAACGTATAGTCTCTAGCAGGTAAAGTATCATCAATTTCTGGTAACCCAACTGCTCCAAAATAAATAGCGTCAAACTTTTTTAGGGTTTCAATAGCATCGTCAGACATGAATTTCCCGTGGTTTTTGTAATAACCAGCTCCAAAGGGAAAAGACTCTTTTTCAATATTAAAGCCGTGTTTTTTTGCTACAGCATCTAAAACTGAAACGCCAGCAGGAACAATTTCTGCACCAATTCCATCGCCGTTTACCACAGCTATTTTGTAAGTATTACTCATTTGTAATTGATTGTTTTTGTTAATAGTTTTTAGTTTTTTGCGCAATTTTGCGCAAAAAATAATTATGAATTTATTGAAATAAATATGATTTAATGGCAAATATATGTAAATTTGAGAACTTATTTTTATAAATATTGTATTTTTTGCGCAAATATTTGCGCAATTCATAATTGATAAACTTGGAAAACATAAAAGATTCATCTTTGAAAATTAATGCAACTTTAAAGGATATTGCAGAGGAGTTAAGTATTTCGATTTCAACAGTATCGAGAGCGCTTAAAAAGCATCCAAGAATAAGTGCTCAAACTCAAGAGCGGGTAAGACGTGCAGCTAAGAGAATAGGGTATATGTCTGTTGATATGTTAGAATTACAAAAGCGCAAGAATTCAAATCTTATCGGAGTTATTGTTCCAAAAATCAGTTATCACCTTTATGCAATGGCTATTAGCGGTATAGAGCGGGTTGCTGAGCAAAATGGTATGCATATTATAGTTTGTCAGTCTAATGAATCTTACGAACGCGAAAAAAATTTAATTAAAGAGTTTATAAACATTGGAGTTAACGGTGTTATTGCCTCTTTAGCAAGTGAAACAAAAGAATTTTCACATTATAATGAATTAAAAAAATTAGGGATACCATTGGTATTTTTCAATCGAGAATGTAATGATGTTATAACGCACAAGGTAACTATTGATAATAAAAGGGCTGCCTATGAAGCGGTTAGTCATTTAATTTCAATAGGATGTGAAAGAATAGCATATTTAGGGGGGCCTAAAGTGCTTCAAATTAATGCAGATAGAGCTGAAGGCTACAAAAAAGCAATGACAGACAATGGTTTAGAAATTCCGGACGATTATTTGGTTTATAGTAATTTTGATAAAGAAAGTACGCTTTCAGCAGCTCGAAAACTATTGTATTCGCCAGTGCATCCTGATGGTGTTTTAACCTTTAGCGATCAAATAGCTATCAGCGTAATGTTAGCCGCTAAGGAACGTGGTATCGCTATGCCAGAAAAATTAGCTTTAATTGGTTTTAACAATGAACCTGTAGATGAGCTTTTAGAACCATCATTAACGAGTATCGACCAGCCTAGTTTCAGAATGGGCCAGGAATCAGCACAGCTTTTAATTAAACAATTAAATAATCCTAGTGAGCCCTATGAAAAGCGGATATTAAAATCGTTTTTGGTAGTGCGAAATTCAACTAATAAAAATAAGTCTAATTAATTTTTAATCAATAAAACTAAAAGAAAAACCAATTTTATAACAATTAAACTAATTTATAATGAGAGTATTGAAAGCGCCAATTCAAGTCGTATTAAACATCTTGATATTTATTAGTGTATTAACTATTTCTAAAAGTATTCAGGCTCAAAGTAGTGTCTTCGAAGAAAAAAACGGGATGTTAAAAGTTGAAGCTGAAGACTTTTACAAACAAACTAACACTGATATACGTAAATGGTATGTTATTTCTCCAGAGTTTAAAACAGAGATGAAAGATGCTGACCCGCTTCATACAGACACAGCCAGTGGAGGGAAATATATAGAAGCGCTTCCAGATACAAGGGTAACACATGCCGATGCATTAATTAAGGGTGAAAATTTTAGTAATATCCCAGGCGTTATAGCAATAATACATTATAAAGTGAAAATTAATACACCCGGGCGCTATTATGTTTGGGCTAAAGCACATAGCACAGGTGGAGAAGATAACGGTATTCATGTTGGTATTGATGGGAATTGGCCAGAATCTGGTCAAAGAATGCAGTGGTGTGAAGGAAAAAAATCATGGTTTTGGGAAAGTAAACAACGTACTGAAGAGGTTCATTGTGGTGTGGCTGGACAGATTTATTTAGATATTGATACAGCAGGAGAACACGATATTCAGTTTAGTTTACGTGAAGACGGTTTTGAAATGGATGAATGGCTCATAACTACCAATAAAGATTTTAGCCCAAGAGGCAAAACAGAAGCTAAAAAGCAAGTAGGCTTTTCATTATGGGATGAAGTTTCAAAAAAATACCCAGAAGCCACTATCTTAAAAGCGACTGATTTTGAATTGGGTAATGATGGTTTTTATAAGGATAATGATTGGTTAGCTATTAATCCAGAAAAAAATAAGGAAGCGTCAGCATCCATAAATTACAAAGGTAATTCTGGACTTTTTGATGTGGTTGTTTTTGGAGTTGGTGAAAATGATGGACAATCACAATATACGTTCAAAGTAAATAATTACCAACAAGGCAAATTTAAAATACCATTAAGTGTTGAAACTTTTGAAGAAGGCCCTCAATATGCTAAATCGTTTTCAGATTTGCAACTAAATACAAATGATATTATTACAATAAATGCTGAAATAGCAAGTGCAGATGGAAAAGAATATAGTAGAGGTCGATGGATTGGTTTGGCTATCCTACCACATAGTCAAGGTGAAAACCTGTTACAAGTTTTAAGTAAAGAAATTGCTGATAATGACCAAGTTCAAATAAGTAAAGAACTAAAAAAATGGCATAACATCACCTTGACGTTTAATGGACCAGAAACCTCTGAAACGGCAGAAGATAATCCATTTATGGATTATAGGCTCAATGTTACATTTAAACATAATGCAACAGGTAAGATATATCAAATTCCTGGTTACTATGCAGCCGATGGTAATGCTGGACAAACAGGTGCAGATAAAGGAAATAAATGGCGCGTACATTTCTCTCCAGATGAAGTAGGTGAATGGACCTATCAAGTAGATTTTAGAAAAGGAAAATGGGCAGCAGTAAGTACTAAAAAGGATACAGGTAGTAGTGCAGATTATATGGATGGTGAAAAAGGAAGTTTTATGGTAGAAGCATCCGATAAAACAGGACGTGATTTTAGAGCAAAAGGAAGATTGCAATTTGTAGGAGAGCGTTATTTAAAGTTTGCAGAAACAGGCGAGTATTTCTTGAAACAAGGGCCGGATGCGCCAGAAAACTTTTTGTCTTTTGAAGATTTTGATGGGACGTTTCATAACGACGGACATAAGGATAACTTGGTTAAAACATGGGCAGCCCATCTTCAAGACTGGAAAAAAGGCAACCCTACTTGGAGAAACGGAAAGGGAAAAGCTATTATTGGAGCGCTTAATTATTTAGCATCAAAAGGATTGAATTCGGTATCTTTTTTAACTAATAATATTGAAGGTGATGACCAGAATGTATTTCCATATATAGATTATGAGACTTACGATAGAATAGATGTTTCTAAAATGGATCAGTGGGAAATAGTTTTTGACCATGCACAAAAAAATGGGCTATTTCTTCATTTTAAAATGTTAGAGGTTGAAAATCAAGGGCTTTTAGATAATGGAGGTGTGGGTGCAAATAGCAAATTATATTACAGAGAGTTAATGGCACGTTTTGGGCATCATTTGGCTTTAAACTGGAATCTTGCAGAAGAGGATGGTGAATGGAACAAAAACCACCCAACACCACCACATGAAACTGAGGAACGTTTGGCTATGACGCACTATTTTAAAAAGAACGACCCATATCATCATCACTTGGTAATACATAATGGTAAAGAATTTGATGATTTATTAGGGCTAGATAGTGGTTTGACAGGACTATCAGTACAAACAAATAAAACAGATTTCAGTCGGGTTCATAGTGTTGCTCTGCATTGGATAAAAGCTTCAAAAGAAGCTGGTTTTCAATGGGCTGTAGCAGTAGATGAGCCTGGTGATGCACAACACTCACTATTGCCAGACGCAGAAAACCCAAATCATGATAATGCAAGAAAAAATGCACTTTGGGGTACGTTAATGGCCGGAGGTTGGGGTAACGAATGGTATTTTGGTTATAAGCATGCGCATTCTGATTTAACTTGTGAAGATTATCGTTCCAGGGATTTATTTTGGAATCAAGCTACCATTGCAATAGACTTTTTTGTAAATAACAAGATTCCGTTTTGGAATATGGAGAACAGAAATGATTTAGTCGGAAATGCAGAAAACAAGAACACAGTGTATTGCTTAGCGAAAGAAAATGATAGCTACGTGGTGTATTTAAATTCTGTAAAAACTACTACTTTAGATTTATCGAACGCATCAGGAAGTTATGAGGTGCTTTGGTTTAATCCTAAAAAAGGTGGCGAACTTCAAAAATCAAAAGTTAAAACTATTACAGGAGGTTCTAAAGTGGATTTAGGAAAATCACCTGACAAGAAACAACAAGATTGGGCAATATTAATTAGAAAAATTTAAAAAGATTTAGATTTAAATAATGAGATTCTTTATATAAAACAAAATAATATTTAACAATAGAGTTTGTAACAATTATTGTGTTAGCTAGTCTAGATTATAACGACTAAGCCAATAATTTGTAACTTTGTTTTATCAGAAATTAAATACCATGAAATTTTTCGATCAATCAGAATCGCCCATGTTGCTAAAAATTAGCTTTAATAAGCTTATTGAGCAATATGAAAACATGGTTAATAATGATGATGAATTTATTGCCGCAAAGGCGAAACGTATTTTAGAAGTCCAAAAACCTTATCCTGAATTAAGAGAAGGTTTTACAGATTTTTCATTATTGGAAAAATACGAAAAAGAAATTGGAATAATTCTTCAAGACTCATTCAGTCCTATTTTAACCAATAATGAAATAAAAACGGCATCTGTTCCATTTCAAAACCTTATTTTTAATTCATCTGAACGCTTCAAGAATATTATAAAAACAGCAGGGGATGATTTTGAATTGCAAATAAAAAACATGCCAGAAGATGATACTTACATCATTGCATGTACAATTATTTTAAACTTTTGCTACGGATATAATTTGAATTTTAAACGGCCGTTTTATTATGAAATTCCTGATGCAAATGGCATTAATCGTTTTTATAAAATTCTATACAATGCCGATTTTACCGAAATTACACGAACAGATAAAGCAAAAAAGATAACTAAAGATGATTTTGAAGAATTATTGGATAATTTTGAAAACATCGATTTATGGAAAGAGAAATTTCCACCAAATAGTTATATTTTTAAAGGGTTTGTGATTTCAAATATTTTTGATGTTACTGAAGATCAATCCATATCAAATATTAAATCAAATTTAATAGGAGAGGACAAACGAAAAGATGAAAATTTCATGGAAAGCTTTCATGAGATTTTTAGATCGCTTTTTGGTTTAAAGGATATAAGGGTAGGCTTTTCAATATATAATAAAGAAGAAGATTCTTTTGAACATGTTTACGGAGTTGGGATGCACAGTTTTTTATTGGATGAATCAGATAATAGAAGATGTAAAGATGTATTATGTGATTGGTCTTATGATAAATTATTGAATGATAAAACCTATTTTTCAATATCAGATGTCGATAAGAATTATAAAAAATTAATGCAATATCCTAAAGCCCATGCGCCTCACATAAAGATATTGCACAAACAGGACGTTAAAAGTGCCATTTTTGCACCAATTGCAAATGAAGATGGTTTAATGGGTATTCTAGAAATAATATCTTACAAGCCAAAAGCGCTCAATAGTATAAATGCCAATAAATTAATTGATGTTATGCCCTTCATTATATCAGCTGTTGAGCGGTCTAAAAATGAAGAAGAGAATTTAATTGAAGCTATTATTCAGCAGGAATGCACATCTATACACCCCAGTGTTTCTTGGAAATTTAAACAAGCTGCCAAAAAGTTTTTGATTGACAGTCAAACTATCGAAAATGGAAATGCTAACTTTAGTGAAATAGTTTTTGAAGATGTGTACCCTTTATTTGGGCAAGTTGATGTTAAAGGGTCTTCAGAGGCCAGAAACATTGCTACCCAAAAAGATTTAGCACTTCAATTATCCTTAGTGGAAAAAGTTTTGGAGACCCTGCCTAAATCAGAAAAACTGCCCATTTACGAGCAAATAAAATTTCAGATAGAAACATTTAACAACGAAATAAAGAAAGATTTTAAAGTTGATAGTGAACAACAGCTTACGGTGTTTTTTAAAGAAGAAATAGAACCACTTTTTCTGTTTTTTTTAGAAAAGAAACCTGTGGTGAAAATTGAGGTTGAAGATTATTTTAGTAAAATAGATGCTAATCTTGGAGTTATTTATTACTACAGAAAAAACTACGACGATACTATTTCACTTATAAATAAAAATATGTCTGCACTCCTTGATGAAAAGCAAGTTGAAGCGCAAACTATGTATCCACATTTTTTTGAACGCTTTAAAACAGACGGCGTTGAGCATAACATGTATATAGGAGAATCCATCACAAAGGAAAATAGTTTTAATAATATATACCTTTATAATTTAAGGTTGTGGCAATTACAGGTGATGTATGAAATGGAAAACAGTTTTTATCAAAACCAACACCAATATCCTATAAGCTTGGATGTGGCCTCAATGGTTCTGGTTTTCAATCAGCCACTTTCTATCCGGTTTAGAATGGATGAAAAACAATTTGATGTTGATGGTACTTATAATGCTAGATATGAGGTTGTTAAAAAACGTGTAGATAAAGCTCACATCAAAGGAACCGAAGAGCGTGTTACGCAAAAAGGAAAGATGAGTATTATTTACTCGCAAAAAGAAGATGAGATTGAGTATTTAAAATACGTGCGGTTTATGCAGTCTAAAAATAGGTTTGATGATGATGTTGAAATTTTAGAATTACAAGACCTTCAAGGCGTAACGGGCTTAAAAGCTATACGGGTAAGCATGATTTATCAAAAAAATAATGGTGACGAAAAATCATTTTATACCTACGATGATTTGATCAAAGAAATAAAAGCTTAGCTAAACTAAGTAGTGTGTTTGATTGTCTTTTATCGAAATATCTTTACTATAATTAGATGAAAGTGGAGGCTCATCAGGTAATACATCTTTCAGGTCTGCACCATTTGTTTTTAATGCCCAAGCAAATGCAAATACAGAAACAATCATACCTATCATAAAAAAGGTATAGGTAACCCTGAGTATTCTGTATTTTCTTTCGAGTACTTTCCCTAAGAAATAAAGGTCTTTTGTTAAGGATTTATAGACATATTCTTTATCCTTTAAAAGTTCCTCAATGGCCCATTCAAATTCTTCCAATTTCATTTTATGAAAATTACCAAAAAAGGTAAGATTTACTTTTTTATTAGCAACATCTTCTTTTGTGAATTCGCCACTGGTAATATTTGGTCTGGTAGCAATGATTGATAAAACCATGGATATGACGCATGATAAAGTAAAAATAGCGGTAGGGTAAATCAAATAAGCGTGAGTGTCTAATTTAGAAATTAAATTCGCCAAAACCAATGATATGATAATCGCATTTACAGACAGCAGAATATTCGCTTTCGTATCAGCAATATCGCTAAGTTTTATATGATTTCTCAAGGCTACTCTATAAAAAGTTTGTATCCCTCTTTCAGGGCTTTCATTTTTGTATTGCGCTTTGTATTTAGCTTTAAGTTCCTCAGTATTAAGCTTGCTTTTTCTCTTCTTTTTCTTTTTCATGAGTTTAGCAAGATTTTTCTCCTTTCTGGGTTGCCAGTTTTTTAAGGCATAATCTGTATAAAACTCATGCTTTTTGGTTAGTACTTTAATGTTTTCGTTGCGCCATTCGCTTGGTGAATAAGATGAAATACCTTGTAATTCAAGTTCCTTTCTTAAAAATTCGCTTGCCTCATTAAAATATTTTTTTCCAAAGTGAGAGGCATCGGCATCCCTAATTATCATACCTAGCTTTGTTGTTGGAGGATTTTTAATTTTTGTAGCATCAATGCAGTCATTAACAGCATTTATAGTATCTTCATCTACGTCGTTCTCCTTTAAAAACGTAGTTGCAATTTTCTTGCTTTCCTCTTCATGCCCGTCTCTGGTTTTTGTATAACCTGTATCGTGTAACAGGGCAGCTAGCTGAAGTATTTCAGCATCTTTATCGTTTATTTCAGTATTTTCAATAATTTCTTTTATACTTCTTAATACACGCTCGGTATGGGTGTGATTATGATATACAAAAGAGGGGTCTAAATCACTTTTAAATAATTCAAATACAAATTTTTCTGTTTTTTCAATAATTTCAGACATAAAGACCTCTTTTGATTTAAAATGCAAAATACAGAAAAAATTGCAGTATCTTGATTCATTTAAAATTAATAGTAACTCAAACTTAATTTTATTGTATGAGGTAGTTATTTATTGAAATGAATCAAACGTAAGTTTTAATATTGTCATATATTTATTGATTAAAAAAAGTTAATGAAGTTTTATCTAAAATATATAGTTCTGGCTTTAATCGTTGTTTCTTGCGCAACCTATAAACCGCAGTATAAAAATGAAGTTGAAAAAGAATTAGTCTTCCCCAATAAAGAAATTGATAAAACATTTTATCTTATTGGTGACGCTGGGAAATCTCCGCAAGATGGAATGTCGCTGGGTTTAACTGTTTTCAATGATTATATATCCAATAAAAGTACAAAAAAAGATTATGCTATTTTTTTGGGAGACAATATTTATCCAGCGGGTTTACCGAATAAGGAAAGTGAAAAAAGAAAGGCTGCAGAGAATAGCTTAAATGCTCAAATAAAAGCATTAAAAAACTTTGAAGGCGAAACGGTTTTTATACCCGGAAACCATGATTGGTATGCTGATGGCTTAAAGGGTTTAAAACGACAAGAAAAATATATTGAAGATGCTTTGGGAAAAAACACATTTCAACCAGAAAACGGCTGCCCTTTAGAAAGCATTGATGTTAGTGAAACCATTCAATTAATTATAATCGATACCCAATGGTATTTAGAAGATTGGAATAATAATCCAACCATTAATGACGAGTGTGAAATAAAAACCAGAGAACGATTTTTTGTTGAACTTGAGGGTGAGCTAAAAAAAGCGCAAAATAAAACAACGGTTTTTGCAATGCACCATCCTATGTTTACAAATGGTGTACATGGTGGTCAATATGCTGCTACAAAGCATATTTTCCCAGGTCAGAAAAAAGTACCTATTCCTATTTTGGCATCTTTAGTAGCTCAAATTAGAACACAGGGTGGAGTGTCTATTCAAGATCGTTATAACGAGCGTTATAATGAATTAATGAATAGGCTTGAAACCATGACTTTAGATGCTGATAATGTAGTTTTTACATCTGGGCACGAACATACACTTCAGTATATTGAAAAAGAGGGTATTAAGCAAATCGTTTCTGGTTCTGGTGCAAAAGAGTCTTATGCCAATTTGGGAAAAAACGGATTCTTCTCTTATGGCAAACAAGGTTTTGCTGAACTTACTGTTTTTAAAGATGGGAGTTCTTGGGTAAAGTTTTTTGGTGAAGAAAACAACAAACCAAAACTGCTTTTTACGAAAGAAGTTTTTCCACCAACTAAAAAATATGATGTTTCCAATTTACCGGAAACCTTTCCTCAAGAGGTTGAGGTTTCTATTTATTCCAAAGAAGAAACTGATGTTTCTGGTTTTTTTGAATCTGTTTGGGGAAGTCATTATCGGGATGTTTATAGCACAAAAATAAAGGCTAAAGTAGCTACTTTAGATACGCTTTATGGAGGTTTGGAAGTGGTTAGAAAAGGCGGGGGACATCAAACACGTTCGTTGCGTTTAAAAATGAAAGATGGTCGCGAACTTAATATGCGAGCCCTTCGAAAAAGCGCAACACAATATTTGCAAACCGTACTGTTCAAAGATACTTATGTGCAGGATGAATTTGAAAAAACTGCCATAGAGGGCCTCGTTTTAGATTTTTATACCGCTGCACATCCGTATGCGTTTAAAGTTATTCCGGATTTGTCAAATGCAGCAAAACTATTTCATACAAATCCTAAATTATATTTTATTCCAAAGCACAAACATTTAGGCGAATTTAATGCTGAATACGGTGGGGAGTTATATATGATTGAAGAACGACCTGAAGATAATTATACAGATGAAAAGAATTTTGGGTACGCTGATGATATAGAAAGCACACATGATATTATTGAAAAAGTGCGTAAAGATGAAAAGTATAAAATTGCTGAAGATGCTTTTGTAAAAGCACGTCTTTTCGATATGCTTGTGGGTGATTGGGATAGACACCAAGACCAGTGGCGTTGGGCGCAGTTTGATCAAGAGAATGGAGATAAATATTATCATCCCATTCCGCGCGATAGGGATCAGGTATTTTCAAATTTTGATGGTGCCTTATTGGATGTCATGAAATTTATATCTGGTTCAACAAAACAGCTTCAAGTTTATGATGAAAAATTAGAGGATGTCGAATGGATGAACAGTGCGGGTATCAAACTCGATAGAGTGCTTATTCAGCAGGCAAATATTGAAACCTGGTTAGAGCAGGCAAGATTTCTTCAAGACAATATAACTGAGGATGTTATAAACGAAGCCTTTACAAAAGTGCCCAAGGAAGTGCAAGATGAAACGCTAAAGGAAATAAAAGGGAAATTGAAAGGACGACTTGCCAATCTTCAAGATATTGCAACACGATATCATAATCATTTAAACAAACTGGTAATTTTAACGGGCACAGATAAAGATGATTTTATTGAAGTTTTAAGAACAGGTAATAAGGAAACCCGGGTTATAATTTCTAGAATTATTGATGGTAAAAAGGGAGAAGTTATTGTTGATAAAACATTTAATAGAGACATTACCAAAGAAATTTGGATTTACGGATTGGACGATAAAGATGTGTTTGAAGTCTCAGGAAAAGCAAATAATTTAATTTTCACAAGGCTAATAGGCGGACAGGAAAACGATACCTACAAAATAAAAAACGGAAGACGTATTAAGGTTTACGATCATAAATCAAAGAAAAATACAATTGAAGAAAATAAAGGTGCAGATATCAAGTTTTCAGATACTTATAATTTGAATTTATTTGATTTTAACAAGAATATTGTTAAAACCACTGTTATTACTCCAGCTATTGGTTTTAACCCCGATGATGGCTTTTTGTTAGGCTTACAATATGTAAAAACAAAAAAGGGATTTCAGCGCAATCCCTTTTCAACACAGCACCGTTTTAAAGGGGGGTATTATTTTGCAACACAAGGGTTCTCGTTAGATTATAATGGTGAATTTGCTAATATTTTTGGCGATTGGAATTTGCATGTTGGTGGAAAATATACTACTGAGAATTTTACCAATAACTTCTTTGACTTTGGAAATGAAACTATTAATAATGATGATGACTTAGATCTGGATTACAACCGAGTAAAAACAGGAATATATGCAGCAAAAGTAGGGATTCTTAAAAAAGGAAATTTTGGTAGTGATTATGGCTTTAGAGTCATTTTGGAAGGCATAGAATTACAAGATACCCCCAATAGGTTCATCACGGATTTTGAACCTGCATCAAACACAGATTTTTATAAAACACGTTTTTTCGGTGCTTTGGAAGCAGAGTATAATTATGCCAGTTTTGATGATAAGATAAACCCTACCCGTGGAATGACATTTTTGTTTAATGTTGGTGGTAAAACCGAATTCAAAGAAACAAAAAACACGTATGGGTATTTAAACTCTAACTTAGGTTTTTATAATGCTATTACCACTGATAGAAAACTGGTTTTAAAAACAGATGTTAGAACTCAATTCCGCTTTGGAGATGATTTAATTTTTTACCAAGCGGCGAATATTGGTGGTAGAAATGGATTAAGAGGTTATAGAACAGAACGATTTACTGGTCAAAATTCATTTGTAGGAAGTGCCGATTTGAGGTACAGTTTTCCATCTTTTAAAACCAGTACATTGCCTTTACAGATCGGTATTTTTGGTGGAGGTGATGTAGGTAGAGTTTGGCTTAAGGGCGAGGATTCAGATAAATGGCACAACGATTACGGTGGGGGCTTTTGGGTAACAGCCGCCGAAAGTTTATCAGGGACATTTAACTTTTTTAATAGTGTTGAAGGGTTACGATTTTCATTTGGGTTTGGATTAAACTTTTAAAGGCAGGTAACAACAACAGATCATGAAATTAAGCGTTCATAAGGTTTTTAACTATATAGACAAACTGGAAAGTAAAATAGCATTCTACCCAACCATTATAAGTTTGGGAGGTTTTCTTTTTGCTTTTTTCATGTATTACATCGAAAATCTCCATGTATCAAAATATTTAGTTAAGCATGTGCCCTGGTTGGTAATTAATAATGTGGATACCGCCAGAATAATACTTGCAACCTTTATAGGGGGGCTTATTTCTATCATGGTCTTTAGTTTTTCAATGGTAATGATTTTGCTCAGTCAGGCATCCAGCAATTTTTCTCCCAGAGTATTACCAGGTTTAATTTCTAACAAACGGCATCAAATAATTTTGGGCATTTATTGTTCTAGTTTATTGTATTGTATTTTTACTTTAATTGCTATTGAGCCTACGGGTAATAAATATCAACTTCCAGGTTTTTCAGTATTATTAGCTATCATTTTTATGACGTTCTGTCTAATTGCGTTTATATATTTTATTCATTCCATATCGCAAGAAATTCAAATAAATAATATTATGAGTGCTATCTGTAATAAAGCAAAAGATAGATTGAATGATTTAATTGACTCTGAAAACGACCAAAATTGTAATTTTCCAGATACTTCAAATTGGCAAATTATTACTTCTAACACATCTGGCTATATTGAAGACATTAGTTTAAAAACCATTCTTGATGAAACTAATGAACATGAAATTAAAGTAGATATTATAGCTTACAAAGGGCAATACATTTTTAAAGAAAGTCCGCTTTTTAAAATTGAAAATAAATTGAACAAACAAGCGGTAGATAATATGTTGTCGGCGTTTACTTTTTCAAAAAGTGAGTTTATAGAAAACAACTATATTCTTGGATTTAAACAACTAACTGAAATTGCAGTTAAAGCGATGTCTCCCGGTATTAACGACCCTGGTACAGCAATAAATGCGATAGATTATATAACCGAATTATTTTTATTACGGATGCAGAAAGGTGATGGAAATTATTGTTGTAATGATTCTGAAGAGGCCGTTATCAAATTAAAAAATATAAATTTTGAAACCTTACTCTATCAAGTAATGGCGTCGCTTAGAACGTATTGTAGTTCAAAAATTAATACAAATGTTAGGCCTTTTGCTAAAAAACTCGAAATGCAAAGTAATTAATTATAAAAAAGCTGTTACAAAAGAAATTGATAATCTTTGTCAAGATGCGTTAAAAGCATTGGAAAATGAAACCGATAAAGAAACCATAAAAAAATTAGTAGAATCTATGGAAGTTTAAAGATTATTTAATTTTAAACGTATAAATATTACCGCCTTCACTTTTATTTCTTTCGTCAGTAATATAAACTATAGAATCGTTTTTAAAACAAATCCCTTCTTTTTGGGAATCGTGGCCAAACTCTAATGCCTCAACGTTACCCTTAAAAAAATGATCAGGTTTAAAGTTTGATAATTTCCATAATTTATCATGATTAAGTAAAACTACAACATCTTCATCAGGGCTTATTGCTGCTGAGGTTATTTTGTGGTGCTTACCTTCTAAATTAAAATCGGTTACCAATTCAGCAACATGGTTTCCAGCTTCATTAATCACTTTAAGTAATATACTCGTGCTGTTTTCTTTGCTAAATATATAAAAGTAATTATCTAATAAAAAGAACGCTTCAAAATCTTTAGATTTCACATCTTTGGGAAGGGTAAAATTAATGATTTCTGCATCTGTTTTATCTCCTATGTTTTCAATATTGCTCACTTTATAAATAGTGAATTTTTTACGTTTTTTATTGTTATTACCAAAATCACCAATGTAGATATTTCCATATTCATCAGAGGTTAAATCCTCCCAATCTTCATTTTTTGCATTAGTAATATCAATATCCTTAACTATGTGTCCATTTAAATCTAAACCATATAAATTGTTTTTATTTCCAGCGTCTTCAATAGTCCAGAGCAAGTCGGAATTTTTTACTAATTCAATAGCTGAAGCTTCTTCCAAACCAGAATTAATATCTGCAATTACAGTAAGTTTTCCGGTTTTGCACGAAATAATTAAAAAGATAAAAAGTAAAAGAAATTTGTTCATTTGGGTAGGGATAAATTATAATGCTAAATTTACATAGTTTTTAAAACTTATGAAAATATACGATGTTTTAATTGTTGGCGGAGGCGCAGCAGGTTTTTTTGCAGCCATTAATATTGCAGAACAGAACTCCAAGTTAAAAGTGGCTATTCTAGAGCGCGGAAAAGAGGTGCTTACCAAAGTTAAGGTTTCTGGCGGTGGGCGTTGTAATGTTGCCCATGCTGAATTTATTCCGCAAGAATTAGTGCAAAACTACCCACGAGGTGAAAAAGAATTATTGGGGCCTTTTCATCAATTTATGACGGGTGATACCATTGATTGGTTTGAAAAACGAGGTGTAGCATTAAAAATTGAAGAAGATGGTAGAATGTTTCCAATTACCAATTCATCGCAAACCATAATAGATTGCTTTTTAAATGAAGCTGAAAAATATAATGTTGAAATTTTATTGAATCATTCGGTTCAATCAATTATTAAACAAGATTCAGGTTATCACGTAGAAACCTCAAAAGGTGGTTTTTTTTCTAAAAAAATACTAATAGCCTCAGGTAGTAATCCAAAAATCTGGAAGCTTTTAGAAGGTTTAAATCATACCATTTCAGCACCTGTGCCATCACTTTTTACCTTTGATGTTAAAGATGAGCGTATTAAAGACATTCCAGGTGTAGTGGCGCAAAACGTTGAAGTTAAAGTTTTAGAAACCGATTTATGGAGCGAAGGGCCATTGCTAATTACACACGTTGGGGTAAGCGCTCCAGCAATTTTAAAACTTTCTGCCTTTGGAGCTTTAGAGTTGGCAAAAAGAGGTTATAAATTTCAAATTGAGATTAATTTCATTAAGAAATCATTTGAGGAATGTTTAGAAAATTTAAAAGTATTGAAACAGGATTTGGCTAAAAAAAAAGTGTTTAAAATAGCGCAATTTGATTTACCAAAAAGATTGTGGCAAAAACTGGTTTTGGCATCTGAAATGACCGATGAAACACGTTGGGCGGACTTAAATAAAAATCAATTGGAAAATCTATCAAATCAATTAACCGTAGCAGTTTTCAATGTTGATGGTAAAAGTACCTTTAAGGAAGAATTTGTAACTGCTGGCGGTATTAATTTAAAAGAAGTAAATTTTAAAACCTTTGAAAGTAAGCTACATAAAAACTTATATTTTGCTGGTGAAGTTTTAAATATTGATGCCATTACGGGTGGATTTAACTTTCAAAATGCTTGGACAGGGGCTTATATTGTGGCTAAATCCATTTCGCAAGAGTTTCCCCTCTAAAAAGAGGGGAGATGTATTTTAATGATTTTAAGAAATGAAAATTTATTATAATCC
>CAXBID010000024.1:0-24572 GCA_963975495.1 uncultured Flavobacteriaceae bacterium
GTTATATGTGGAATAAAAGTACGTATTATCCCTTAATTATTCCGGGATAATAGGAATTTTTGTTCCTGTTCTTGGTTTTTTTTTAATTGTTCAATAGCATTATCTAACGGGCTTTTTATATTTACTAAATCTTTTCTGGCTATGTGGGTGTAAATCATTGTGGTTTCAGGTTTACTATGTCCTAAAAGCTCTTGTATATGTCTAATACCAACACCGTGTTCTAATAAATGTGTTGCATAACTGTGCCTTAAAGTATGTGGTGTTACGCTCATTTTTATATTAGCTACTTTACAAGACTCTGCTAAAAATTTTCTAATACTGTTGTCAGAATATGTGCCTTTATCCCTACCTTCTATAAAATATATTTTTGGGGTATATGTGTTAAAATAATTGTATAATAAGGGCATAAAGCTTTCTGCTAAAGTTACATAGCGGTCTTTTCTGCCTTTTGCATTTTTAATAATAAGTTGTTTTCTGTCTATTAAAAAGTGTTCTATCTTTAAATTGATAATCTCACTTATTCTTAAACCCGAGGAGTATAATAAGGCTAATATGGCCCTATGTTTTAAGTTTTTTGTACAACGTAGTAAATTGATAACTTCTTCTTGGGATAAAACGTTTGGAAGTAGTTTAGATTTTTTTGGTCGGGTTAACTCAATATTATTAATTTGAGTTTCTGGACAAAAACCAACAAAGACTTTTACTGCGCTAATAAATTGTCGTTGGGTACTTATGGCATAATTACGTTTTATAAATACCGTTTCTATAAATAATTCTACATCTCTATTACTTAATGTTTTTAAAGTTTTGTTATTATTAAACTCGATAAAATCTGCAATAAAAAAACTATAAGTATTTACGGTGCTATCACTGTAGCGCTTTCCTTTTAGGTATTTGTAAAAACTGTTTAATAAGTTTTTATTGTCTGAACTTAATTGTCTAATTCTTTTTTCCGGAAACTTCTTTGGTTTTTTTGCAGGTTTATCAAATAAAGGCTTACTGTTTATGAAAGCATGTTGTTTAAAAACAGAAAAAATCAATTTTAAATTGGACGGGGTGTTTTTTATGTACCAGCTTTTAAAGGTTTTACTCCAAGACGTGTTTTGTATAGAGCGTGCTAGTTTAATAAGTGCTTCATTATATTCAAACTGAATTAATATTTGGTTTGCATTATTATGAAATTGAGGTTTTAATACAATTGTTGGATGACTTTTCAATATGATTTATTTAATAGTTTGAAAATACAATTTTTTTTACAGAAATAAAACTATGGGTTTATTTAATTTTTAGCATCCCTAATCTCTTTTTCCAAATGATCTAAATACAAAATACCATTTATATGGTCTATTTCATGCTGAAAAATAACCGATGTAAAGCCTTCAACAGTTTCGGTTTTATGTTCCGCTTGCATTGTATCATATTCTATAGTTATGGATTGTGCTCTACTATTTAAAATTTCAGACCTATCAGGAATTGATAAACAACCTTCTCTAACCCTTTGCTTTTCCTCAGAATACTTTGTTATTTTCGGATTTAAATACACCTCAAACGGCAAGTTTTCCTTATCTAAACGCTGTACCCAAACAATATTTTTTAAAACACCAACTTGAGGTGCTGCAATACCAACGCCCATACTCATACTATCTGTAACCGTAGCATAAAGGCGTTTTACAAACCGCTGTAATACCATATCTTTTGGATTTGCTTTTATAGCACTACTTTTTTTTCTTAATAAAAGCGAATCGTTCTTGGTATTAATTTTAAAAACCCGCATTGGAGTTAACGTATCAGCACTAGTAATTAATTGAATCTGGGGCTTTGAAAAGTTACTTCTACTAATATTTTTAGTACTAGAACAGCTAGTTATTAAAGCACATATAAAAATAATAAATAAATTTTTTTCCATCTGGGTGAGATAATCAAAAAAACCATTATGCTTTACCATTCGTTGATTCTATTGGAATCCAATTTAATGAAAATAAAGATTAAAATAGTGAATGCCCAAAGGCCAGAACCACCATAACTAAAAAGTGGCAACGGAATCCCGATAGTAGGTATAATACCCATCACCATACCAATATTTATAAAAAAATGGATGAATATGATAGCAGCAACGCTGTAACCATAAACCCGACTAAATTGAGATTTTTGTAATTCTGCCAAATGAAGAATACGAAGTAAGAGTAGAACAAAAATGATAACCACAAAAGCACTTCCTAAAAAGCCCCATTCCTCACCAACGGTACTAAAAATATAATCGGTATGTTGTTCGGGCACAAACTTTCCGGTAGTTCTCGTGCCTTCCATAAAACCTTTACCAGTAAAACCACCAGAACGAATTGCTTTTTCAGATTCGTTTAAATTATAAGCTATAGTTTGTTTCATTTGCTCCAGCTTCACAGGGTCTTTTTCTAAACTCAGCCAAATAGTAATTCTGTCTTTTTGATGCGGTGGTAAAATGTCGCTATAAACATATTTCACTGCAAAGGCTAACGCGAAAGTAATAAGCAAAATAAACACAGACTGAAAAATCCTTAACTTTTTCTTACTTAAAAAATGAGAACCAATCACTAAAACAGTAGCCATGATAGATGTTATAATGGTTCCGAATTTTAAAGCTAGTATGGATATTATTATCAGCGAAAGCCCAATAAGTAAATAATATTTTGGAAGTCCCTCTCTATATAAAACAAAAAAGAAAGCACCGTAAACAATGGTGCTACCTGTATCGTTTTGCAATATTACCAAAATAGCGGGAATTAAGATGATGATAAAAGTGCGTATTTGGTCTTTAAAATTATTTATATTGGTGTTTAAATCGCTTATATGTTTGGCTACGGCCAGTGCTGTGGCGGCTTTTGCAAACTCGCTGGGTTGTAAGGTCATACCCCCAATGGCATACCATGAAGTAGCACCGTTTACATTTTTTCCAAATATAAAAAGCCCTACCAATGAGAGCATTGAGACGATGTATATAATACCTGAAAACCGCTCATAAAACTTAGCGTCAATAGCTAATAATATGATAATTAGTCCAAAAGTTAAAAATATAAATACGAGTTGCTTGCCGTACGATTGTGAAAAATCGAAATAATCAATGGTGTCACCCGAATGAGAGGCCGACAAAATATTTAACCAGCCAAAACCAACTAAAAGAAAAAAAAGAATAATGGTTATCCAATCAAAATGAAAATATCTGTTCGTTTCCCTAACCATTAATTTGAAACGTTATTTAGATTTTTAAGTTGCTTTTTAAGTTTGTAGTATTCTTTTTCCTCAACAATTTGCAGTGTGGTGCCTTCATTTATTCTAAAAGGTTCTCCGCTATAAGGTTTTGCGTATTCGTCTTCCAAACTGTGCTTTAAAAGCCATTCTTCTAAATCTGTTCTAGTGATGTGGCCCTTTATATATTTTTCAATCATCAAACTAGCTATTCTCCCTGCAAACCGGCTTCCCCAATAACCATTTTCCACAAACACAGCTATGGCTATTTTGGGGTTATCTTTTGGCGCAAAAGCCACAAAAATAGAATGGTCTGTCAATTGTGTTTTTACGCTGTCAATTTTCATAAAATTTTCTGCAGTACCTGTTTTTCCACAAATCTCTATGCCTTTTACTTGTAATGATGCTGCTGTTCCTTTATTATAAACATCAAACATACCTTGTACAACAGGTTCAAAATTTTGTTTATCAATAGTTGTGTACTTAGCTGTGGTATATTGACTAGGAATAGTATCGCCTTCAATGTTTTTAATGATATGCGGCGTATAAAAATACCCTCTGTTACCAATAGCAGCAACCATGTTGGCCAATTGAATAGGGGTTGCTTCCACTTCGCCTTGACCAATGGCATTTGAAATATTATAGGTGGATACCCAACGGTTTTCACCATACCATCTATCATAAAAATCGCCATCCGGAATCCGCCCTTTGTTTCCTATTTTTAAATCATATCCCAAATAATCGCCCAAACCAAAACTTTTAATATGATTACTCCAAACGTTCATACCTTCAGTCGGGTCTTTATATTTATCAATGATGCGACGATAAACATTTGCAAAGTAAGCATTGCATGATTGCGCAATACCACCATTCATATCCAAAGGGCTTTTATGATAGTGGCAGCCCGTTAGCTTTTTACTTCCCAAATAGTAGCCCATTCTACAGGCAAATCTATCTTCTATGGTTACAACGCCTTCTTGCAAACCCACCAGGGCATTCATCACTTTAAAAGGAGAACCTGGAGGATATTGCGCTTTTAAGCCCCTATCAAATAATGGCTTTGCAATGGTATCGTAATAAAGTTTTGTAAAATTCTTAGACCGATCCCTTCCAACCAATAAATTAGGGTTATATGATGGTGCTGTTACCATGGCTAATATTTCTCCCGTTGCAGGCTCAATGGCAATAACACCACCGCGTTTATTTTTCATTAGTAATTCACCGTAGGCTTGCAATTCTGCATCAATGGTTATGGTTATATCTTTGCCTTGTTGGGGTAGTGTATCGTATTTCCCTTCTTTAAAAGGACCAATATTTTTGTTGAACCGATCTCTTAGAATATGCTTAATTCCTTTTATACCTCTTAGTGTTTCTTCATAAGAGGCCTCGATGCCTTGTTTGCCTTTTAAATCTCCCGATTCGTAGTACTGATCTTTTATTAAGTCTTTATTGTTAACTTCTCCAATATCTCCTAAAACGTTAGCACCAATAGTGGTTTCATAATGCCTTAAAGAACGTTTTTGAATATAAAACCCTCCAAATTTTCGCATCTTTTCCTGTAATACAGCATAATCGCCTTTTGATAAATGCGATATAAAAACCGAGGGCAATCTTGTAGAGTAATTTTTGGCGCGTCTTAGTTTTTTATCATAGTCTTCTCTATCTATTTTTAAAAGATTACAAAACTCTTGAATATTGAATTCTTCAACTTCTCTAGGGATGACCATAACGTCGTAGGACGGTTGATTGGCAACCAACAATTTACCATTTCTGTCGTAAACAAAACCACGTTTAGGGTAATCGTAAACTTTTCTTATGGCATTATCGTCTAATAAACTATGTTCATTTGAGCTGTACACCTGCAAATAGAAGAGTCGTGATATAAACAACAGGCCTACAAGAATGATGGAAAAAAAAAGTAAAAACTGTCTCATTTGGTTTTTCGGCTAAAAATAATAGTTATTAAAACGCACAATAAAATAGTAAAAATACTTGAGAATAACGTTTTTTGAAGCACTAAAAGTATTCTGGAAATGCTAAATATTTCTAAAGAAAACAAAACAACATGGTGCAATAAAGTTAAAAGCGTAATATAAGTTAGTTTTGCGCCAAACTCTACGTTCTGAAATTTTATGGCATAGTTTTCATATTGCACACCAAATGCATATCGTAAAATTACGGGTCTTACATAAGCAATAAAAACGGAAGCCGCTGCATGAATACCACCAGTATCAGAAAATAAATCAATGGATAAACCCAGTAAAAAGCTTAAAAATATAAGTAAAGCACGATTATTTTTTGTGGGGTATAACACAATAAATAATATATAAATGTATGGGTTTATGTAGCCCATAAAATTGATGTTATTAAAAATTAAAACCTGAACCAATACAAGTATTATAAAACGGATGCTATTTAAAGAAACAACACTATTCATCTAGTTAGGATTCAATAAATTAGTAATTTCTTCTATATCGATGTTTTCTATAATATAAACATGCTCAATATTAGTCATGTCGTTAAATAGTTTAACATCAATCTCATAATAATTTTCAGCAACATCTAATTTAAAATCCGCTACAGTTCCAATAAGAATACCTTTGGGAAAAATAGAAGAACGTCCAGAGGTAACTATAGTATCCCCAATAGTTACATTAGCATTTTTTTGAATATCAGTGAGCTGGACAATATTAGGGTTTTTAACATTCCAGGTTAACGACCCATAATGATTGGTTTTTTGTAATTGTGCACTTATCTGGCTTGTTGTGTTTAAAATGGAAATAACCGTGGCGTAATTATTACTTGTTTTGTCAACGATGCCGATAATGCCTTTATTTGAAATTACGCCGTAGTCTTGTTTTATACTATCGTTTTTGCCTTTGTTTATCAAAAGATAATTATCAGTAGCCGAATAACTATTTCTTATCACATTGGCAGATGAGAAGTTGTAATTTGCATTAAACCATACGCTATCAGTAGAGCTTGGGTCCTTTTGATTTTCAGCATTAAACAAAAGCGATTTTAACCGATTATTTTCCTCAGAAAGTATTTTGTTTTGAGATTTTAAATTTAAATACTGAGACACGTTATTTACAGAATTGTAAATACCACCCGTTAAAAAATTAGCCGAATTTATAAACTTACTCTTATGATAAGAATGTGATTGAATGGTGAAAATAATTGAAATAACAAACAGCAACAAGAACAACAAAAAGGTTTTGTTTCTTATTATAAAATTAATAATCTGTTGCATGGTTTAAGGGCCTGTTTTATGCTTCTATTTTATCAATACACTTTTGTATTTAGGTAAGTTTTTAAGTGTAATGCCTGTACCTCTTACAACCGCTCTTAAAGGATCTTCAGCAATATAAACGGGTAAATCTGTTTTTTGGGATAAACGTTTATCCAAACCGCGTAGCATAGAACCTCCACCAGCTAAATAAATGCCGGTATTATAAATATCGGCAGCTAATTCTGGAGGTGTTTGCGATAAGGTTTCCATAACGGCGTCTTCAATTCGTAAAATAGATTTATCTAAAGCTTTAGCAATTTCTCTGTATGAAATTTGAACCTGTTTAGGTTTTCCAGTCAGCAAATCACGCCCTTGCACGCTCATATCTTCTGGTGGCAACTCCAAATCTTCGGTAGCAGCACCAATTTGTATTTTTATTTTTTCAGCAGTACGTTCACCCACATATAAGTTGTGTTGGGTACGCATGTAATACACAATATCGTTGGTAAATACATCACCTGCAATTTTAACCGATTTATCACAAACAATGCCGCCTAAAGCAATTACTGCAATTTCAGTGGTTCCGCCACCTATATCCACCACCATATTGCCTTTGGGCTGCATAATATCAACACCAATACCAATAGCCGCAGCCATAGGTTCGTGTATTAAATACACCTCTTTACCATTTACACGTTCAGCACTTTCCTTTACCGCACGCATTTCAACCTCAGTAATCCCAGAAGGAATACAAATAACCATACGCAACGCAGGTGTGAAAAAACGCTTTTTTAAAGCAGGTATGTTTTTTATAAACATACTTATCATTTGCTCAGACGCATCAAAATCGGCAATCACTCCATCTTTCAATGGGCGAATCGTTTTAATATTTTCATGCGTTTTTCCCTGCATTAAACTGGCTTCTTGTCCAACCGCAATAATTTTATTATTAATTCTGTCTCTCGCTACAATCGATGGCGCATCAACAACAACCTTGTCGTTATGAATAATAAGTGTATTTGCCGTACCTAAATCTATTGCAATATCTTCGGTTAAGAAGTCAAAAAATCCCATGTGCTATTAATAATTTAATGTGGTTTAAAACGAATCCCGTAAATGTAATAAAAGTTAATAAATATTTGAGTTTTAATAGGGTTCAAATTTCCTAAACAATTAAAGCCCGTATGTTATATGCATTTTACCGATTTTAATTTGGGCGTTACCCTATCGGGGCGGGCTTTCCGTTGCAAGTCCTCGCACCTCTCCCGATAGCTATCGGGATCGGGCTGTGGGCTTTCCACTGCAATCCCTAACGCAACTATCAGCTAACATTCTACATAATCTAAAGTTTCTGGTTGTCAGTAAAAAACAATGAGATTCCTGCCTTCGCAGGAATTTTAATGTTTAAAATGTCGCGTTCCTGTCATTACCATCGCCACATCATTTTCGTTACAATAATCAATGCTTAATTGATCTTTTATGGAACCACCCGGTTGAATAACCGATGTTATACCAGCATTTTTTGCAATTTCTACACAATCCGGAAACGGAAAAAAGGCATCACTTGCCATAGCCGCTCCATTTAAATCAAACTTAAAATTTTGCGCTTTATGTATGGCTTGCTCCAAGGCGTCAACACGACTTGTTTGTCCTGTTCCACTAGCACATAATTGTTTGCCTTTTACCAAAACAATAGTGTTGGATTTTGTGTGTTTGCAAATTTTAGAAGCAAACAATAAATCCTCAATTTGGCTATTGGTAGGCGCAGTGTTGGTAACGGTCTTTAAATCTTCAGCTTTATCAGTAATGTTATTTCTGTCTTGTACCAAAACACCATTCAAACAACTTCTTACATTGGTTTTAGGCATCTCAACCTCATGAATTTCTAATAAAATTCTATTCTTTTTACCTTTTAAAACGTCTAAAGCTTTAGCAGCAAATGAAGGCGCAATAACAACTTCACAGAATAGTTTGTGAATTTCCTCAGCCGTAGCCAAGTCAATTTCCTTGTTGCTAATTAAAACACCACCAAAAGCCGAAACAGGATCGCCAGCCAAAGCATCAACATAGGCTTTATGTAAGGTATCGCGTTGTGCTAAACCACAAGCATTATTGTGTTTTAAAATGGCAAACGTTGGTGCGTCATTTGTAAACTCCAACATCAAATTTACAGCAGCATCAACATCTAAAAGATTATTGTAACTTAATTCTTTTCCGTGAAGTTTTGTAAACAACGCATCAAAATCTCCAAAGAAAAACCCTTTTTGGTGCGGGTTTTCACCGTAGCGTAAAACTTTACCGTTAGTTTCGCTAATTTTTAAAACCGCTTCGTTATGTCCTTTATTAAAGTAATTAAAAATAGCGGTATCGTAATGCGATGATACATTAAATGCTTTTCCTGCAAAACGTTTTCTATCTGCTTCAGAAATGGTTCCGTTATGGGCGGAAATCAATTCTAAAAACTCAGTGTAATCATCAACTGAAGACACACAAATGACGTCGGCATAATTTTTAGCAGCGGCACGAATTAACGATATACCGCCAATATCTATTTTTTCAATAATATCTTGGTTGCTAGCACCCGAAGCTACTGTTTTTTCAAAAGGATATAAATCTACAATAACAACATCAATTTGAGGAATGTCGTATTGAACTAATTCAGCAACATCACCATCATGGTTTTGTCTGTTTAAAATACCACCAAAAACCTTTGGATGTAATGTTTTTACACGTCCACCAAGAATAGAAGGGTAAGAGGTAACATCTTCAACAGGAACAACATCTATACCTAAATCCCTTATAAATTTTTCAGTACCACCAGTAGAGTAGATGGTTACACCTTGCTGGTTTAATTCTTTTACAATAGGTGCTAATCCGTCTTTACTGAAAACTGAAATTAAGGCTGATTTAATGGTTTTTTTGTTGCTCATTTTGTTGTGTTATTTAAAGAAATTTAAATGCTTTTCGCCGAGATTTGTGAATAATTGCAAAAGTAGTTATTTCATCTAATAAAATAAGTCAGGAATCTTTAAAAAAGGGAGTGATTTTTTAACTAAAATGAAGAGTTGTTAACAAGGTGGCAAAATTCCAAAAAAAATAAATTCCAAATTCCAGAAAAGTGAGTTTCCAATGGCTTTGGAATTTGGATTTTGAAAAATTGGAATTTACGAGAGTAGTTTTGCTACTTGAGTATTTACAAACTCTAAAAAACGCTCATCAGCTTCAGTAAATGGGTCAGGTGTGTTGGAGTCGATATCAATCTGTCCAATATTTTCGCCATTTACAAAAATAGGCACCACAATTTCAGCTTTAACGGTAATACTGCATGCAATATAATTATCTTGAGCAGACACATCGGGCACCACAAAATTTTGGTTACTAACTGCCACTTGTCCACAAATGCCCTTTCCAAACGGAATAACAGTATGGTCTGTTGGCGCGCCAACATAAGGACCTAAAACAAGTTCTTCTTTATCGCCATTTTTAAAATAAAAACCTACCCAATTGTAATAATCAATATGGGTTTCAAGCAATTCACAAACTTTTAAAAGACGTTCTTTTTTGTCTTTTTCAACATTAGAAATAATTGATGTTACTTGCGGTTTTAGTTCTTCAAAAATCATAAGAATGAAAAGTTTTGGTAAAAGTATTCAAAAAGACTTAATTTCGGTATTCTGTTTTATACAATTTTTGTGAAGTCACTTTTAATAAAATACAAGTCGGTTATAAAATTCATACTTACATTTTTGTTGGTATATATTTCGTTTACACTTTTGTATAAATTTTACTTGCAATATTCGGATGGTTCTAAGTTTTATCCAGATTATATGACGAATTTGGTCGCAAAACAAATTCAAAATATTTTAAATGTATTAGGCTATACAACGGAAGTTTTACCACACCCTGATGAACCCTCAATGATACTTATTTTAAATGGAAATTATATAGGGCGCGTTATAGAAGGTTGTAATTCTATAAGCGTAATTATTCTGTTTTTATCGTTTATAGTAGCCTTTTCAGGACAATTAAAAACCACCGTTTTTTATATTCTTACAGGGAGTGTTTTAATTTATGTGGTTAACCTATTGCGTATTGTCGTTTTATGTTTGGGTTTGTATCATTACCCTGAAAAATCTGAGGTTTTACACCAGGTTATATTTCCATTGATTATTTACGGCATGGTATTTTTGTTGTGGATTTTTTGGGTGAATCGTTTTTCTAAATTAAAGCAGAAAAATGAATAAAACATTCAAATATAGCCTCCTATTTATCCTTTTTGGGTTGTTGGTTTTAATTCGTTTTTTTGAAAGTGAATTGTTTTACGATCCGTATTTAATGTTTTTTGAAAACGATTATTTATACATGGATAGTCCACGACGCGAGGTATTAAAAGTAACAGCATTTACAACTATTCGTTATCTATTGAATACACTGATTTCTTTAGGCATTTTGTTTGTGTTTTTTAAAGACAAAAGTATTATTAAATTTTCAACCTTAATTTATATTGTTGGGTATTTTATGCTCATTTTAATCTATTTGTACTTTGTTGTAAACCCAAAACAAGAAGACTATTATTTGTTTTTTAATATCCGTAGGTTTTTAATTCAGCCTATAATCTTAATTCTTTTGCTTCCTGCTTTTTATTACCACAAGCTTAAAAATTAGCAATTAAAGATTGGATAAATAATAGGATAAAGATTTGCTTTTTTAGTAATTTCGCATGGTGATAAAACAAATAATACATAAAGGTTTTTCGTTTGCATTAGCGTTTTTAGTGTTGTTTTCAACGGTGTCTTTTACTGTTGAAAAACACTTTTGCGGAGATACTTTAGTTGATGTTGCTATTTTTACCGAGAGCGATAAATGTGCTATGGAAGCTCAAGAAATACTAATGAAGAAAACCTATTGTAAAGATGAGGTTGATATTATAAAAGGACAAGACGAATTAAAACCGTCTTCTTTTGAAGATTTAGATTTCAATCAGCAGCAATTTATTACAACATTCACGTATTCGTATTTAAATCTTTTTTAGGGTTTAGATAAACAAATCATTCCTCATAAATATTATTCTCCACCAAATTTGGTTGCCGATATTTAGGTTTTAGACCAAGTTTTTACCATTTGATTTTCATTGTTTCTTCGAATACGGGAATCTAAATGGCACCTATCATAAAGGCTAGGTTTCTGACTTTTAATGGGTCAAAATTAGATTCACTATTTCAAAATTAAACAGACTTACACAAGTTACAGAAATGGCTGTTATATACAAAGTATCTTGAAAATTTCAAAGCCGCTGCCTAACACAAATTAAAAAACGAAAAACGTCATTGATGCTTTTGTGATGCTTTTTAAAAACAATATAATATCAGAAAAGCATACCATTTTATTCGGCATTTCAGCAGTTGCACTGGATAAAGAAAGCGATGGGGTAAAAAAATTAACCGAAGCTGAATTTAAAGAACTTAAAATCTTATGTGACAAAATTGGTTACGGGAAGATAGTTTTTGGAACTGACTACCCACTTTATAACGCTAAAGAATATATTAATATATTAAAGACCAAATTAAACCTATCATCTACTGAATTAAAAAAAATAATGAAATAAAATACGGTTGCAATTAAAGTCGATTAAAAAATCTATAGCATTTTTTGAATAACCGTAATTAAAGAATCACAACTTGCCAATCCTTTTTGGGTGGCTTTTAGCTTTAAATCAAATGCGCCACGCATACTCATAATAATATTTTTTAAAAGCTTTTCATCTTCAAAGCCAAACTGCCCTTTGCTAAAATCGTCATAATCGATGTTGTGTATAAAATAATCACCAACATATTGTTTCTGAATATTTTCTACCCTTAAATAATCTTTCTGGATAGCTTCACAAATTGAATAATGTTCTTCGATAGCTTTTTTTGTGTTAAAGTCGTTAATTAATTTAAAATCGCCAGAATTAATAAGGGTCTGGTAAGTATTGTCGTTAGGCGTAAAATTGTTTAATGAAACAATATCAAACACCTTGCCTACAATAGACATTTTATCAGCAGCATTTGTGTTCAATTTTGGAAGTATTTCTGATGCGGTTTTTATTTTATCTTCAATAGCTTTAACATTCTCTTCAAGGATTATTTTATCAGCCTCAATATCACTTTTCAAATTAGTTAGATATAGGGTTTTTAACTTTTCATCTTTGGCATTATCTGCACATTTATTCATGCTAAAAGCAATAGAAATACCAATAATTACAATTAGGATTTAGTGCCAGTTTAATTTTTCATAGCTAGAATGTTGTGTTTTTAAAGCTATGAAAAATAAAGCAATAAAAAAACGCCTCAATCCCGATTGCTATCGGGAGAAGCGTTTTTAATATAATTTGCGTGTCGAGGCTCTCGACCTACATCATTCCTGGCATACCGCCACCCATTGGAGGATGTGCGGCTTCCGCTTCTTTAATATCAATTAAAGCACACTCGGTAGTCAAAATCATTCCAGCAACAGATGCTGCATTTTCCAATGCAATACGTGTTACCTTTTTAGGATCGATAATACCAGCTTTAAGCATATCAACATATTCTTCAGATTTAGCATCGTAACCAAAATCTTTTTTACCTTCTAAAACTTTATTTATAACAACAGAACCTTCACCACCTGCATTTTCTACAATAATGCGTAAAGGCGATTCAATAGCTTTATTAACAATTTGAACCCCGGTAGTTTCATCTAAATTATCAGTAGTAATTTTTTCTAAAACAGCTTTTGCTCTTACAAACGCCACGCCACCACCAGCAACAATGCCTTCTTCTACGGCAGCTCTGGTTGCATGTAACGCATCATCAACACGGTCTTTTTTCTCTTTCATCTCAACTTCAGAAGCAGCACCAACATAAAGTACAGCAACACCACCAGCTAATTTAGCTAAACGCTCTTGTAGTTTTTCTTTATCGTAATCGCTAGTTGTTGTTTCAATTTGCGATTTAATTTGGTTTACCCGTGCTTTAATATCAGCAGCTTTACCAGCACCATTTACAATGGTTGTATTGTCTTTATCAACAGTTACCGTTTCCGCAGTACCCAACATCGTTAAATCTGCATTTTCAAGAGTAAATCCTCTTTCTTCAGAAATTACAGTTCCACCAGTTAAAATAGCAATATCTTCTAACATGGCTTTACGTCTGTCTCCAAAACCAGGTGCTTTTACAGCAGCAATTTTAAGTCCACCACGTAATTTGTTTACTACTAATGTAGCTAAGGCTTGTCCGTCAACATCTTCTGCAATAATTAATAATGGACGACCAGATTGTGCAACTGGTTCTAATATGGGGAGGATTTCTTGTAAGTTAGAAATCTTTTTATCAAATAATAAAATGTATGGATTTTCTAAATCGGCAATCATTTTATCAGCATCCGTTACAAAGTAAGGCGATAAGTAACCTCTATCAAATTGCATACCTTCAACAACATCAACGTATGTTTCCATACCTTTAGCTTCTTCAACAGTAATAACACCTTCTTTACCAACTTTTCCAAAAGCTTTGGCAATCAAATCACCAATAGTATCATCGTTATTTGCTGAAATAGCGGCGACTTGTTTTATTTTTTCAGAAGAGTTACCAACTTTTTGAGCTTGCTTTTCAAGATCTTTCACAATAGCTTCAACAGCTTTATCAATACCACGTTTTAAATCCATTGGATTGGCTCCGGAAGCTACATTTTTTAAACCTTCTTTTACGATGGCTTGAGCTAAAACGGTAGCAGTAGTTGTACCATCACCAGCCAAATCATTAGTTTTTGAAGCGACTTCCTTTACCATTTGCGCCCCCATATTTTCATGCGGATCTGCTAATTCAATTTCTTTAGCCACAGTCACACCATCTTTAGTGACTTGAGGTGCGCCGAAACTTTTACTAATAATTACATTACGCCCTTTAGGACCTAAAGTTACTTTTACTGCATTTGCTAATGCATCAACGCCACGTTTTATTCCGTCGCGTGCGTCAATATCAAATTTTATATCTTTTGCCATAATGAAAATTTTATTTTCATTCCCTCGAAGGAGGGAATCTGCTTTAATTAAACTTTAGTTTTTGTTTGATGAGATTCCTGCCTACGCAGGAATGACAATTATATTATTGCTAATATATCGCTCTCACGCATTATTAAATAATCTTTACCTTCTAGTTTAAGCTCTGTTCCTGCATATTTACCATATAAAACAGTATCGCCAACTTTTACGGTAATAGGCTCATCTTTAGTGCCTTTTCCAGCAGCAACTACTTTGCCTTTTTGTGGTTTCTCTTTAGCGTTATCTGGAATAATAATTCCTGAAGCTGTTTTAGTTTCAGCGGCAGCAGGTTCAATAACAACTCTGTCTGCTAATGGTTTAATGTTCAAGCTCATTTTGTTATATTATTTAATATTAATTAAGTTATGATTAATGCTTAATAGATAAGCTAAAAATGTGCCAATGCTTATTGACTGACAAACTTGCAGTAACAAAAAATACCAACTTATAAAGTTGGCATTTTTTGTTCCTTTATAATGATTTATTAGTTTCCTGTTGAATCTGCAGGAGTAGCCGTGTCATTTGTAGTAGGTAGCGGTGTTGCCGGTAAAGGTTGTGTTGTTGTTGCATCCAGATCTAAAGCTTTTGAATCTAGATTGTCACCACCTCTGTTAATAGCTATATTAGATAGTAATATTAATACTAATAATAATGTTGCTAAAGTCCATGTGCTTTTATCTAAAAAGTCAGTTGTCTTTTTTACACCACCTAATTGTTGTGTGCCACCGCCACCAAAAGAAGATGATAATCCACCACCTTTAGGGTTTTGTACCATAATTACAACGATTAGTAAAAATGCTACAACTACGATTAAAGCTAAAAATATTGTAAACGTACTCATTATTCCTTATTATTATGTTCTTGTAATTGTTCTACTGCCTTAATTTGGTTTGCAAAGAAACTACTTTTTTCTGGATATTTCAAACTTAAAATCTTATAAGATTGAATCGCTTTTCTATAGTTTTTTTGCTCCACATAAATACGTGCTAAAGTCTCTGTCATTAAAGCTTCGGGTTGTATCATTTGTGCCTTAGCTAGGTTCCCTTTTGAAGTTGATGATTTTAACGGATTAATTTTTGGTTTCTGGATGATAAACTTATCAATCAACTCAAACTTTTTTGCCTTATCTGAAGTATCAGGCTCTTCCTCTATTATAGCAGGTTTCTTTTTGTCTTCCTCTCTAACAATAGGACTAAAACAGGTCAGTTTTAACCATTCGTTAAACGAGTGTTTTTCTTTTTTATCAAATTGAAGTGGTGTGCCTAAACTTAAAATATCGGTTGCTGAAGGGTCTTGGGTTTTTGTTTCTGTAGTAACATTTTCAATAGATTCAGATTCATCTAAAACAAAAGCTTTTTTAGGGCGTTCTTCTTTAGGTTCAAATAAATCGATATCTAAAACTCCAGTAGTGTCCTTTATTTGTTGTTTTAAAGCATTATCAATAATCACGCTTTTATTTACCGAAATATCTTCAATGTCTACATCAATATCTTTTAAATGCGCTATATTTTGCTTTATGAATTGTGAAATTTCATTTTGAATAAAGTCTTCTGATGTAATAAAATCAAACAAAATACTCCGGTCTGTAGTGTAAGCTGCCGTTGTTTTAAGTTCTTGATTGTATTTAAAACTACTTTGATCTTTTAAGCCTTTCAAATAAATAGCACGAGCCGATTGAAAATATGGAAATTCGTCAATAATAGATTTTACCACATCAGTTTGTTGATGCGTTATTGCTTGAGGGTGTTGCAGTGTATATGTAAAATCTGTTTGATTCATTGGCTAAGCCAAATTTAATATTTTTTTCGCGCAAAGTCGCTAAGACGCAAAGTTAAAAAAGTAATAAATGATTTGAATTTAAACGAAAATAACTGCGACTGCAACTGATAACTGTGACTAAAAACTACCACTTAGCAAGTGTAGCATTAAAAACATCCTGTGTAATACGCTCAAAAATTTCTTCGTGTGCAGTAGCTTTTTGTGCTCCAATAAGTTGTGCGCTTCCGTCATAATCATAAAAAAATGAGAACGATTGTTCTAAATCGTCTTCTTCTTTCTTTCTATTATAAAATCTCAGTTTTACGTTTATGGTTAATCTGTTTTGTGCAGCTGTATTTGACGATGTGGATGTTGTTGGTGAGATTCTATAATCTGTAATTTCACCTTCATAAATCAAATCACCGCCAGATGTTACTAAATTTAAATTCGTTTGGTTTTGAATTAAATCTTGAAGTGTATTTTGAAAAAGTAAATCTAAACCGGGTTCAAATAATAGCGATGTGTTTTCAAAACGGTTTACTTGATACGTTTTAACATCAGCAGGAATGGATGCCCCCGTAAATGAATAAAAACCACAACCTGAAAGTGAAAAGCTTAGGGCTAAAAGTGAAAAGTAAACTATATATTTCTTCATTTGTTTTAATGGATTCCTGCCTTCGCAGTAATGACAGATTTTTGTTTTATTAACGATTAATTACAAATCGTATTGTTTTATTTTTCTATACAGTGTACGTTCGCTAATCCCCAATTCGGCGGCTGCTAATTTACGCTTTCCGTGATGACGTTCAAGCGATTTTTTTATTAATTCTAATTCTTTATCATGAAGCGATAAGGTTTCTTCTTCTTCAATTTCTTCGGCAAAATAATATTTGTCTTGCGTATTTGTGTTTTCTTCTTGATTTGTGGAATGCTCTGGAATTGATAAAACTTTAGTATCATTTTCAGCGTCTTCAAAAGCAGTGTCTTCGTCTTCATTATCACCATAAATTTTTTGAATAAGGCCTTCGTTATCTTTTTCAACATCTTTGGTGTTGCCCGATTTCATTAACTCCATGGTGAGTTTTTTTAAATCGTTAAGGTCACTTTTCATGTCAAATAGCACCTTGTATAAAATCTCACGCTCACTACTAAAATCGCTTTTAGATTTTGAAGTTTTAATAACTGCGGGTAAGTTAGATTTTGAATTAGGTAGATAACCTTGAAGTGTTGAAGCACTTATAGTGCGATTTTGCTCTAAAACCGAAACCTGTTCAGCAATGTTTCGTAATTGCCTAATGTTACCGCTCCATCTGTGTTTTAAAAGCGCTTGTATAGCCTCATCGGTAAGTTTAACTGTTGGCATTTTGTATTTTAAAGCAAAGTCGCTAGCAAATTTCCTGAATAATAAATGAATATCATCTTGACGTTCGCGAAGCGGTGGTAAATGGATGTCAACGGTGCTTAATCGATAATATAAATCTTCTCTGAATTTTTCTTTTTCAATGGCCTCAAACATATTCATATTTGTTGCTGCTACAATACGCACATTGGTTTTTTGTACTTTGCTTGAGCCTACTTTTAAAAATTCACCATTTTCTAAAACACGCAGTAAACGTACTTGTGTGGTAAGTGGTAACTCGCCAACTTCATCTAAAAAAATAGTACCTCCATCGGCAACTTCAAAATACCCAGCACGGGTTTGCGTTGCTCCTGTAAACGACCCTTTTTCATGCCCAAACAATTCGCTATCAATAGTGCCTTCAGGTATCGCACCACAGTTTACAGCAATATATTTATTGTGTTTTCTATGTGATAATTGATGTATTATTTTAGGGATACTTTCCTTACCAACACCACTTTCTCCGGTAACCAAAACTGAAATATCGGTTGGGGCGACTTGAATCGCTTTTTCAATAGCACGATTTAGCGATTGTGTATTGCCAATAATACCAAAACGTTGTTTTATAGCTTGTACTGATTCCATGGCCTCCTAGTTCCCGAAGGGGGAATAGCCCCCTTTGCCCCCAAAGGGGGAATTAATTTCTTTAGACATCACAATTCTATGTTTTTTCATATTTTCTTATATTTATTATAAAAAATAAATCTTAACCCCCTATTTTCCTAACTCCATTACCCATAACAGTCCCCCCTTCGGGGGCTAGGGGGCTTTTTAAGGGGCTTGCTTCACCAATAAGCGTGGCACTTGTGCAATCTGTAATTTTCACATTCACGAAATCTCCAATTTTGAAGTTTTCTTTAGGAAAAACAGCAACAATATTTTGTGGTGTTCTGCCAGACCATTGGATATCTGATTTTTTTGATTCTTTTTCAATCAATACTTCAACAGTGGTGTTTAACCACTCTTTTGTTCTAATTTCGCTATGCACTCTTTGTAAATCAACAATATCTTGCAGTCTTCGTTTTTTTATTGCTTCCGGAACATCATCTTCCATGTTTCGTCCTGCCATGGTTCCAGGGCGTTCCGAATACATAAACATATAACCAAAATTATATTTTACATAGTCCATTAAGGAAACTGTATCTTGAAAATCTGCTTCAGTTTCGGTTGGAAACCCAACAATCATATCTTGACTGATAGCGCAATTGGGAATGATTTTTCTAATGTTATCAATCAAAGTCATATACTCTTCACGGGTATGCAGACGATTCATAGCTTTTAGAATACGATTGCTTCCACTTTGAACAGGTAAGTGAATATGATTACATATATTTTGATATGTTGCCATGGTTTCAATCACATCCAATGTTAAATCTTGTGGGTTTGAGGTTGAAAAACGAATCCGCATTTTGGGTTGCGTTTTGGCGCATAGTTCCAAAAGATTTGAAAAACTTACAGATGTTGCTTTTTGTATCTCACTGGCTTTATCAAAATCTTTTTTCAATCCGCCCCCGTACCATAAATAGCTATCTACATTTTGCCCAAGCAAGGTTATTTCTTTAAAACCTCTATGCCATAAATCGTTAACTTCTTCAATAATACTTTGTGGATCACGGCTACGTTCTCGTCCGCGGGTAAAAGGCACCACACAAAATGTACACATATTGTCGCAACCACGTGTTATGGAAACAAAAGCGGTAACACCGTTCGTGTTTAAACGCACTGGCGAAATATCGCCATAGGTTTCTTCTTTAGATAGTATAACGTTAATAGCATCTCTACCTTCATCAACTTCGGCCAAAAGGTTTGGTAAATCTTTATAAGCATCGGGTCCTACAACCAAATCGACTATTTTTTCTTCTTCAAGAAATTTGGTTTTAAGGCGTTCTGCCATACAGCCCAAAACGCCAACTTTCATTTTAGGATTATGGTCGCGTTTTACAGCGTTATATTTTTCCAAACGTTTCCGAACGGTTTGTTCTGCTTTATCCCGGATAGAACAGGTATTGACCAAAACCAAATCGGCATCTTCTAAGTTTTTGGTAGTATTATAGCCTTGTTCAGCCAGTATGGAAGCTACAATTTCACTGTCGCTAAAATTCATAGCACAACCGTAACTTTCAATAAAAAGCTTGCGTTTGTTACCTTCTTTTCGATCAAGAACTAAAGATTCTCCCTGTTTATTTTCGTCTATAATGTTTTCCATAGTTCACTAAAACCACTAACGGTCAATAAGTACCTGCCCGATGTCAGGCGGGTGCAAAGATACAACTAATTTGTGTTTTGTGACAAAGTGGCAGTTTGTTTTTTTAATGAATTTTAAAAAAAATTATCATTTCCAACGCAACCATTTTACAGTTTTAACATCTTTAAGAAAAACAATCAACTATGAAATTTAACTATATCATTCTGCTTTTTGCTTTTGCAACCATTCTTTCATGTGATACCGACGATTCAGATTATGAGTTTGTTATGGTGGCAACCCCCGAATTAATGAGTAAATCGGAATTTAGAAAATCAGTTGATATTACATCAGCCAAAGACATCCAAGAAGCTGGTAAAATTTATGTTTACAATAATTACATTTTTGTTAATGATGTTAAGGGTATTCATATTATTGATAACAGCAACCCCAGAATACCAAAGAAAATTAAATTTATTACCATTCCTGGGAATGAAGATATTTCAATAAAAGACAATTATTTATTTGCCGATAGTGCTACGGATTTGGTGGTTTTTGATATCTCTAACATAAACACAATCAAAGAAGTTGAACGGTTAGAAGATGTTTTTAATGTTTATGATTTTCAAATTCCTATTGAAGCCCAGGCTTTAGATTATGGGACATATAATTATGAAGAAGATATTATTGTGGGTTGGACGGTGAAGCAGGAACGCCGTAAGAAAATAGATGAAAATGTGCTTATAGATATTGCTTTTGATGGTGCTGCGTTAAATAATAGAGCAGAATCAGCAACTGGTACTGGAGGGTCTTTAGCACGTTTTCAAATAGTGGATAATTATTTGTACACGGTAGGAAATTATGAAATGGCTATTTTTAACATTCAAAATTTATCATCTCCAACGCTCACCAACACCCAATATGCAGGCTGGAATATTGAAACGATGTTTGAAGCCGATGATTATTTGTATTTAGGAAGCACAAACGGCATGTATATTTATAGTTTGAATAATCCATCTTCTCCGGAGTTTGTTTCAGAATTCATACATTGGGAAGGTTGCGACCCCGTAGTGGTTGATGGCGATTATGCGTATTTAACTTTAAGAGGCGGGAACTTATGCGGTCAGTTAGAAAGTGTTTTGGAAATAATAGATATTAGTGATAAATCTAATCCTACTTTGGCAGCAAGACACGAATTAGAAAATCCTTATGGTTTGGGAATTAAAGAAAATATTTTATTTGTTTGCGATGGAACTGCCGGCTTAAAATTATTTGATAAAAAGAATCCTTTGGATGTAAAACAAATAAAAACTTTAAAAAATATTCAATCCAAAGATGTTATTCCACTACAAAATTCTTTATTAATGATTGGTAATAATACCTTGTATCAATATGAATATTTGCAGAATGATGTGAGACTAATTAGTAGTTATTCCTTGAATTAAAAGAATTATAAAGTAAAAATGAATCCTGCTTGATGCAGGATTTTTTTTTGCTTAAAATGATTATATTTATCAACTAAAAAGTAACCTAACAAGATAAATGAATACATATAATAGGCTAATCGAGAAAATAGCCAGAGCCAAAGCACTTGATTTTGGAAGCATTTTAAGTGAAGAAATTGAGTTGTTTAAAAAAGTTTGGTTAAAAGGGTTTTTAACCGTGTTACTCATTTTTTCATCTGCTTTTGTTGTAGCGTTTCTATTTTCTTTAATAGGCTTATCGTCAAATGTGTACGATTTTAATACTAGTTTTAATGTAGAGTCGTTCACCTCTTTTTATTCAATGAATGTTATTTATAATCTTCCACAAACTATTTTGGTAAGTACTTTTACAATTGGTTTTTTAGCAGCCTTTTATAGAATTTGTAAAGATGTTGTTTTTGATGGAAAAGAAAGCAGCGACTATTTCTATTTTTTTCAAAATGGTTATTTTTCTAAAATTTTTATGTTAGGTATTATATATGGCTTAATAGCAACTGTTGCACAACTCTTATTTTTAGTTCCTTATATATATGTATTTGTACCCTTATCTTTCTTTTCAGTACTATTGGCATTCAATCCAGATTTAACCGAAACGGAAATTGTAAAAGCAAGTTTTGCTTTGGGAAATAAAAAATGGCTAATTTCTTTTGGGTTAATTTTTATTTCAGCCATTTTAGGAATGCTTGGAGTTATAGCTTGTTTTATAGGTATTTTGTTTACTATTTCCATCGCTTATTTGCCAGTTTTCTTGATTTATAAAGATGTAGTGGGATTTGACGAAACAAGCGAGATAGATTTAATAGGAACCCAAGATGATATAAATTATTAAACCAAACCATAAAAATATGAATACAATTAACAGTTTATTACAAAAAATAGAAGCTGCAAAAGAACTTGATTTCGGTACTATTTTCAGCGAGTCTATTGAGTTATTTAAAAAGACTTGGCTACAAGGCTTTTTATTGCAGCTATTTACTTTGTTAGTCATGTTGCCTTTAATAATTGTTTTATATGTTCCTTTAATAGGCATGGTAATAGCTCAACAAGAAAGCGGATATTCAGATAATGAGGCGTTTTCTGATTTTTTTGCGGGTATATCTATTGTTTATATTTTGTTTGTAGTAGTAGGAATATTTGTTTTAGGAGCCATTTCGGTAGCTTTAAATGCCGCTTTTTACAGAATTATGAAGAAGCTTGATTACAACGAAAAAGTTGTTACCGCAGACTTTTTCTACTTTGTAAAAAGTAAATATTTAAGTAAAACATTTATGTTAATGTTGGTAACTATTTTGATAGCTATACCAGCAGCCTTATTATGTTATATTCCATTAATATACGCTATTGTGCCACTATCATTTTTTGCTGTAATATTTGCTTTTAATCCAGAATTAAGTGTGGGTAAAGTTGTAAAAGCTAGTTTTAAACTAGGAAATAAAAAATGGCTAATTTCATTTGGATTATTTGTTGTTTCATACCTAATTATAGTAGTATTAACTATGCTAACCTGTGGAATTGGGTCTTTATTTTTATCTCCATTTATGTATCACCCTATGTATTTAATATACAAAAATGTTATTGGTTTTGAAGAAACCAGTGCCATTGAAGAAATAGGAACAGTACAGGAATAACCTCATATTTTATATAGAAAAAACACCGTATTTATGACCTTAAATACGGTGTTTATTATTTAAATAATTAACAGATAATCAGTAAAATTAGGCAGATAAACTTTTTTTGCTATACATTTGTACCCTCAAAAAAATCAAGTATGGCGAAGAATTTAGTGATTGTAGAGTCACCTGCTAAGGCAAAAACCATTGAAAAATTTTTAGGAAAAGATTTTAAGGTAGAATCTAGTTTCGGGCATATTTCCGATTTGCCGTCAAAGGAATTGGGTGTTGATGTTGAAGGTGATTTCGATCCAAAATATGAAGTTTCAAAAGATAAAAAAGCAGTTGTAAAAAAGCTAAAAGATTTAGCTAAAAAAGCAGAGTGGGTATGGTTGGCAAGTGATGAAGATAGGGAGGGAGAGGCTATTGCATGGCATTTGGCAGAAACTTTAAAATTGGATAAAGCCAAAACAAAGCGTATTGTGTTTCATGAAATTACCAAAACGGCCATCCAAAAGGCTATTGAAAATCCAAGAGGTATAGATTACGATTTAGTTGATGCGCAACAAGCACGTCGTGTTTTGGATAGAATCGTAGGTTACGAGCTCTCTCCAGTACTTTGGAGAAAAGTAAAAGGAGGCTTATCGGCAGGTAGGGTACAGTCCGTTTCAGTACGCTTGATTGTAGAAAAAGAAAGAGATATTCAAGAGTTTAAACCACAAGCGTCGTATAGAATTGATGCAGAATTTTCTCCCGAAGCGTCGGGAGAAGAGGGGCAAACGTTTAAGGCTAAATTGCCAAAGAATTTTGAAACTAAAGCAGAAGCCCAGAAATTCTTAGAAAAAAATGCTTCGGCAAATTTTAAAGTTTCAGACTTACAAAAAAAACCAGCAAAAAAATCACCGGCAGCACCATTTACCACATCAACATTACAACAAGAAGCATCGCGTAAATTATATTTTTCGGTAAGCAAAACCATGACTATGGCGCAACGCTTATACGAAGCAGGTTTAATTACCTATATGAGAACTGATAGTGTGAATTTATCTGATGAAGCCAGAAAAGGCGCAGAGGCTGAAATAAAAGATGCTTTTGGTTCAAAATATAGTAAACCACGGAATTATAAGGGAAAAGCAAAAGGCGCACAGGAAGCACATGAGGCTATTCGTCCAACAGATTTTTCGTTGCATTCCGTAAATATAGATTACGACCAAGCACGTTTATACGATTTAATTTGGAAGCGCTCAATAGCATCACAAATGAGTGAAGCAGAATTAGAGCGTACTAATGTAAAGATTGAAGCTTCAACACACAACGAAACGTTTACTGCAAATGGTGAGGTTATTACCTTTGATGGGTTTTTAAAAGTGTATTTAGAAGGCACTGATGACGAAGATGTTGAGCAAGATGGTATGTTGCCAGCAATGAAAACAAATGAAAAACTTCTTAATAACTATATTACTGCCACAGAGCGTTATACGCGTCCGCCAGCAAGATATACCGAAGCTTCTTTAGTTAAGAAATTAGAAGAGTTGGGTATTGGTCGTCCGTCAACTTATGCACCAACTATTTCAACAATTCAAAATAGAAATTATGTTGAAAAGGGAACCGTTGAAGGTGAAGAAC
>CAXBID010000025.1:0-23801 GCA_963975495.1 uncultured Flavobacteriaceae bacterium
TATATTGATTGATAATTGGTTATGTCTATTTTTTTAGAAAATCAGCAAGCCCTATATAAATAAGCGTTAAACGAACCTCCAATTTGCGTTAGGGATAGTAGCGGCATCCTTTTTTGTGCTAAACTATAAGTCTGGTTTAAAACTGAATTTAGAACATTTGGAAAGTGCTTGATGAGATACTGAAATCGAAGATTCATGAATACTTTAATTCAAAATAGATAGTTATGAATAAACAAGGTCAGCACAGGAAAGATATAGCGGATAGCCCGACCCTTTTGGGTAACGCCCATATTATACCATTACCCATTTGAAATTACCGCAATAAAATGTCCTTTTTTCCTTTCTATTTCAATAAAAAAAGAAACCGTAACTATGGCTATGATTTATTTTTGTATTTCATATAAAGAAAAAAAATCATAATTTTCTTTTACAGTAATTTTAAACAAGAAATGGTATTAATAAAATGAAAAAGCCTATCAATAAAAATCGATAGGCTTCTTACAAAGAAAAAATTTGAGTTAGTCTTTCTTCTTCTTTTTATCTTCCAATTTTTGTACTGAATCGTACATAATTGGTGTTGCTATAAATAATGATGAGTACGTACCCACAATAACACCTACTATTAATGCGAACATAAAACCTCTAATAGAATCGCCACCAAAAATAAAGATGGCTAATAACACCACTAAAGTTGTTAATGATGTATTTAATGTTCTGCTTAATGTACTGCTTAATGATACATCTACAACTTTTTTGAAATCCCAATTGGAATGCTCGTTAAAGAACTCACGGATTCTATCGAATACTACTACGGTATCGTTTAATGAGTAACCTATTACCGTTAATATGGCTGCGATAAATGCTTGGTCGATTTCCATACTAAAGGGCATAAACCTGTAGGTTAATGAGAATACACCCAATACTATTAATACATCATGGAATACTGCCGCCACTGCACCTAATGAGAATTGCCATCTTTTAAAACGAATTAAGATATACAGGAATACCACGATTAAAGACCCTAAAATAGCCCAAAACGATGCTTGTTTAATATCATCGGCAATGGTTGGACTTACTTTGTAATACTTCATTAAACCTACTGATTTGGTATCGGCATCACTAATGAAATCGTCGTAAGACACACCATCTAAATGCGATTGTAAAGCGGTATAAAGTGTTTTTCTGATGTCTTCATCTACCTCAGCTCCAGTTTCGTTTACTTTATATTTTGTTGTAATTTTTAATTGATTGGCGTCCCCAAACGTTTTAGCATCAGCGCTACCAAAAACATCTGGTTGCGATAATACGCCAGTGATTTCTGAAGCACTAATATCTTGTGCAAAACGTACTTGGTAGGTTCTACCCCCAACAAAATCGACACCTTGATCTAAACTGTTTGTAAATAAAGATCCTAAACTCAATAAAATAAAAGCCCCGGAAATGATGTAAGCTACTTTACGTTTCTTTAAGAATTCTATATTTATGTTTCTGAAAAGATTTTTAGTTATTGCTGTTGAGAAATCTAATTTACCGCCTTTGTTTGCATACCAATCGATTAACAATCTGGTAATAAAAATAGCTGTGAATAAAGACGTCATGATACCTATTAATAAGGTAGTTGCGAATCCTTTAATTGGCCCTGTACCGAAAATGAATAAAATTAAAGCAGTTAAACCTGTAGTAATATTAGCATCTAATATAGATGATAAGGCATTACCAAATCCGTCTTTTATGGCTTCCTTTTGTCCTTTTCCTTTGGCTAATTCTTCTCGAATACGTTCAAATATAAGTACGTTTGCATCCACCGACATACCAATGGTTAACACAATACCCGCAATACCAGGTAAGGTTAAGACAGCGCCTAATCCTGATAAAATTCCGAAGATTAACAATATGTTCAACGCCATAGCAATATCTGCAAAACCACCTGCCTTTCCGTAGTAAAAAATCATCCAAATTAAAACTAGGGCCAATGCAATTAAGAATGATTTTGTACCACTATCAATAGCTTCTTGACCTAATGATGGCCCTACGACTTCACTTTGTATAATATCTGCTGAAGCTGGTAATTTACCTGCACGCAATACGTTTGCTAAATCGATAGCTTCATTTAAAGTAAAATCTCCAGAAATGGATGAACTACCTCCTGCAATAGGCCCTGTAGTAACACCTGGGGCAGAATACACAACATTATCTAAAACTATAGCGATTTGACTCTGTTGATTATAAGCTTTCCCTGTCATCTCTTCCCAAATCTTAGCACCTTTTGCATTCATTTGCATGGATACTTCTGATTTTCCTGTTGGCCCGAATTGATTTCTAGCGTCTGTAACTACGGCACCACTAAGTTGTGGCTCGTCGTCTCTATTTCCTATTAGGGCATATAAATCTACAATCTCACTGTCTTTATCTGGTTTACCGAAAACAAACTTTACATAACGTTGTTCTGCTGGAAGTAATGCTCTTACTTCTGGTCTGTTTAAATAATCTAAAACTGTTTCCTTATCTTTAATTTCAAATCTTGCGATTACTGGCCCGCCTTGATATCCTTGACCTCTTATTAAATCGAAAATTGGGTTAACGGTTTCAACTGCCGTCGAATCTGTTGTAGCATCTCCTAAAAGATCATCAATTGCAGAATCTGTAGCATCTTCTGAATCTTGAGGTTCTTCTTCCTCAGTGGTTTCGGTTTCTGGAGCAACAATATCTTTTAATGCTTCATTAGCTTGAGCTAAGAATGGAAAAAATTGTTCCCCTTTATAAGCATCCCAAAATTCTAATTGTGCTGTACTTTGTAATAATCCTGTAGCACGCTCCACATCTTTAACACCTGGCAACTCTACTAAAATACGGCCAGAAGACCCTAAACGTTGAATGTTTGGAGATGTAACACCAAACTCATCAATACGTTTACGTAATACCTCAAAGGCAGAAACGATAGATTCGTCTATTTTAGTTTCAATAATACTTTTAACCTCATCATCAGTCATCGTTCCATTAATCTCGCCATCTAATTCTTTGGTATAGAAAATATCTGGTGAAGCTAATTTAGTATCGCCTTTTATTTTATCAAAAGCCGTGAAAAAGTCTTCTAAATAAGTTTCCTGACTATTCTTTTGAAGTTCCGTAGCATCATCTAAAGCTTTGTTGAAAACAGGATCTTTAGTATTGTTGGCCAATCCTTTTAATATATCTTTTACTGATACTTGCAGGATAACATTCAATCCGCCTTTTAAATCTAAACCAAGATTCATGGCTTTTTGCTTCACTTCATTATAAGTGAATTTTGCGATACCAATATTAAAAACCGTATCGGTTGCAATAGACTCTAAATAGTTAGCTTCTTCAATGCTTCGTTTAGCACGATAGTCTTCTTCGGTATCTGAAATTTTACTGATTGCAATTTCTTCTGCATTGCTTTCAATTTGATTTGCTTTGAATGTGAATGATAATTGATAAATACTTACCAAACCAAACAACAGCGCAAATAATTTTACTAATCCTTTATTTTGCATTTTTATGATTTATTTAAAAGTCAAATTTTTTGAAACGAGCAAATATAGAATTTACCGTACGATTTGACAATTTTTATGTTTAATTAAATTTTGAGTTTTTTAATTATGAACTAACTTAAACTTTTTTAATTGGCTAAAAAATTATCCTTTTGCACCCATTTTTTGTCTTTTTCTTGTTCCGTAGCCCCGAAGCGTCGGGGCTATGCAACTCTAAAAAAACTTCAACTGGTTACAAAAATGATTAATTTTCGCCTCAGTCCAAAAAGTTTAAATGAGTTCAATGAAAGTTGACTAAAAATGAGCTTTCTAGAACACTTTTAGTCTTCATACTGTTTTGGGATTTTAAAGCTGATTAGGAATAATCCCATAGCAAATGGGGGCCAGCTCTAACTTCTGGGATACTTTTTGAAGCCTTATCTAGTACAATAGCAATACGGTAATGAATTGTATAAGCAACTTTTACACTGTTATTTTTTATTCGAAAATCTATGTTCGAACCAGTAAAGTAAGGATTAGGGTCAAAAAAGCGATCACTTTTTGAATCAAATTCAATGACGCTTATTCCATTGAAATCCCAATCTGAATCAGCTTCGTTTTCAATTTCGTAAACATCAAGATTATAAGTAATACTGTTTTTACCTGAAGGAAAACCTTCTGTTTTTTTATTTTGATTTTGAGATGTATAATCAACATCTACAATTTCGTCTTTAGAAAACGTATCCTTTATTATAGAAATATCGGTACTACTGTAATACGTTATTTTTAACTTACCGTTATTACTTTCCTTGACTTGAATATTATCAGCTCCAAGATTCTGCAACTGTCTTTTTACAACTGCAATGGTACTTTGAGCATCTTGGGACGTTATTTCAACATCCGTAAATTGCAAAACAATTTCCTGATTGGGTATAGCTATTTGCTCCTGAGACACAAAACCCAACACAGAAAGGACTACGAGAAAAGTAATTACGTACCACTTTTTAAACATGCGCCAAATATAAAAAAATAAAGACTGTATTGCTACAGTCTTTATATAAATATGTGTTGCCTCACCCATAATTTATCCCAAAAGATAATTATGACCTCTCCAAAGGAGAGGTAAAAAGGTTATACATCCAATAGCCCGTTTGTACTTTTAACACCCTCGGCACTAGCTTTCATATGTGCTTTTTCAGCATCGCTTAATTCAATTTCAACAATACTTTCAATACCGTTTTTACCTAAAATAACAGGGACACCAATACAAATATCATTTAAGCCATATTCGCCTTCTAAAAATGTAGAACATGGAAACATTTTCTTTTGGTCGCAAGCAATAGCCTGAACTAGTGCGCTAACCGCGGCACCAGGTGCATACCATGCTGATGTTCCTAATAACTTGGTAAGTGTAGCTCCACCAACCTTAGTATCTTCAGCGACTTGCTCTAAACGATCGTCGCTTAAAAACTCTGAAACCTTTATACTATTTCTTGTAGCATGAGATGTTAATGGCACCATACCCGTATCACTGTGTCCACCAATTACCATACCGTCAACATCACTAATTGGAGCTTCTAAAGCTTCTGCTAATCTGTATTTAAAACGAGCAGAATCTAAAGCACCGCCCATACCTATAATTCTGTTTTTAGGTAAGTTAGTTGATTTATGTGCTAAATATGTCATAGTATCCATTGGGTTACTTACAACAATTAAAACAGTGTTTGGAGAATGCTCGATTAAGCTGGAAGATACTGCTTTAACAATACCTGCGTTAATTCCTATTAATTCCTCACGTGTCATTCCTGGTTTACGGGGAATCCCAGAAGTAATGACACATATATTACTATTTGCTGTTTTACTATAATCGTTAGTGACACCCGTAATTTTAGTATCAAAACCATTTAAAGATGCACACTGCATTAAATCCATCGCTTTTCCTTCAGCATAGCCTTCTTTAATATCCAACAAAACGACTTCTGATGCAAAATTTTTAATAGCAATATATTCTGCACAACTTGCGCCTACTGCTCCTGCTCCTACAACTGTTACTTTCATAAGTTAATTTTTATAATTTAATTTTTATAGAATGAATATCTTAATTCAATGGTACAAATCTCTTTAAAAAAGAGCTTCAAAAATATGATTTAAGTCATACAAAACTACGAATTTATATCCTCTAAATAAAAAAAGTGCAAGATTAAATCCCGCACTTTTAAAACAACTAATTATTATAAAAAACTAACTAAACTAAATATTTATTATGAAAAATATTTTTGCTTCTATTATTTGGGATCAATTATCTAAATCCAAAATTTATACCTACTGAAAAGGCATCAAATTCTGATAGATGGTATTCAGCATTCAATCTGAAAAATCCTAATTTTAATTTTGTTCCTATGGTGCCTCTAACAGCTGAAACTTCACTTGAAACTGAGAATGGGTCTGTATATTGAAAAGGAATTACACCTGTACTTCTATAAGTTCCTAATAAATCTGATTCCGATTTTCCTTTGATATAACCAATACCACCATAAAAATTAATTACTGGCATTTTGGTTGAAGCTATAAGTTGAAATAACCAGGTACTAGTATCATTTTCTAATCTTTGGTTTTCACCTTCAATTCCTGAGGTTTCAGTTAAATCATAAGAACCATCTAGACTTGTGTAAGCAACTAAACCAGATATCGCAACAGGCAAAAGCTTATCTGCTGGTAACCATTTTGTAACTTCAAATTGTAAACCTGCACCGAACATACTAATATTAACATCGTCAGTATCAATTTTAGGAACAAAACGTGCTTTAATCTCAATACCTTTACTTAACCCTAAAGCACCTTGAATAAAAGCAGTTGGTAATAAATTAGCACTACTAGATCCAATTCCAGACGGAAGAGTAATAGTTTCAGATATTGTTGTACCAGGTGTCACTTCATAATCTACAATAACATTTATATCTGGATCATTCTCTCCTAAAGCTGTTGCCACCATTTGAGAACTAGCACCATCGTTAAACCTAATGTTTTCATAATCATTTATATTCAATGAAAACATTTTACTATCATCATTTATTAAAGAAGCATTTGCGATAATAGAAATTTCAAAACCCCCTAAAGGTTTTGCATCTGCTGTATTAAACCAGTTGGCATTCATACTATGCATTAAACCATTGGTTCCTGGGGCTAAATAGTTATTTGCAAAACGCTGTGCATCATCTACACCAGCCGCAAGAAGGGCGTCTAGATCATTTTGAGCTTTAGAGGCTAGTGTTGCAACAAACAACAACATAAATAGGATTATCTTTTTCATTTTATTTAAGATTTGTATTAGACAAATGTATAAAAAAAATCACACGAAACAACATTTTGTCGTAAAAAAATGCGTTTTAACGGTAATTTAATATTGAAAATCGTTTTAAAATTTCATTCTAAAGCTTAAATTAGGAGTTAAACCAAGTGATTTATTATCTATTTGAATGGTTGAATTTGAATCTTTTGGATTAACTTCATAGTACCGATTAATACTATTTTCTCTATCTAAAATATTTAAGACCCCTACCCTAAATACACTTTGAATGCCTTTTGATAAATTAAAACTATAACTTATTGAAGCATCTAATCTCATAAAATCATCCAGGTTTTCGCTATTAGGTGCATCATAATTTACACTGGTATTATTTCCGTTCTGTACCGTTTCATTACCTTCAACTGGCTTAGTATAAGGTTGTCCCGAACGCCAAATGCCTCCTACGGATACTTTTAAATTTTCCAAGATATCATAATTGAACGCTAAAGATACAGAGTGCCTAATATCAACATTGTTTGGAAAAATTGAGGGCGTGAAACTTTCAAACCCGTAATCGTTAGTACTGTAAGTATAGCTTAACCACGTACTGTATTTATTGGCTGTTCTATTTAATAAAAACTCAACACCTTTAGCATTATAGCTCCCGATAGCATTCAAAAATTGAAAATTATTATAGAACCCTTGGTTTGAAGCAGTAATACCATCAACTTGTTTATAAAAGGCTTCAACATCAAGCAACCAATTATTTTGGTTAATCTCAAAACCTAAAGAGATTTGTTTACTTTCAGAAATTGGAATATCATCTTCATTTGCCAAAACCCAACGTCTGTTTTCAACACCTAAAAAATCATCTTGAAAATCAATTTTTTGATTAGCTGATTGGTTTTTAAATTCACCTTGTAACTTAACCGCAAATTGATTTGATAATTTTTGCCTGAAATTTAAACGCGGCTCAATGAGGAACTTATTAAATTTTTGAAAATAATTTCCCCGAACTCCCAAACGTAAATAGGTGTTATTCTTTTTGTATTCAATTTCGCTAAAAAGGGCATGGTTTAACAATACGTCCTTTTTTGTTTTGTCATAAGAAGGAGCACTTACCGTGGTTTCATTTAAAATACCTATTTCACTGAACTGATACCCATTTAAAAAGTTTAAATTTTCGTTTATTTTGTAATTGGTTTTAAACTTTAGCCCTGTTTCCAAAACGTCGTTAGTTTGAGTCAATCTTTGGTCAGTTTCAATTCTAAAATCGGTTGCATCAATATTGTATTGTGAATAAAACGACGTAAAATGTGTTGAAAATCTATCACTCCAAATCGCATTCCAACTCATGCCAAAGCCTAAATTTTCTTGTTTCAAATTACTTGTTTTAGAATCCATTTCGCCGTTATCATCTTGATAGCTTTCGGTATAATCCAAATTATTATTAATACCAATAACGTTAGCTCTAAACTTATGGTTTTCGTTAAGGTTAAAAATAAGTTTTGCTGTATAATCATAAAAGAAAAAATCAGACATCCTATTGCCTTCACTTATATTATCGCTATTGGTAGTTAGCTCACTATCCTGAAAACTACGTTCAAAATAATTATCATAAGTTGGCGAACTTACAACATCTGTAAATGAACGTCTGCCTGAAACATGTAATGCCCACTTTTTACTTAATGGAATTTGTAAAAACGCATCGGCGTGAATTAAATTAGCACCAAAACCACCAGACAAATTCGGATTCAATTTATCCTTTGTAAACATACTTATGGTACTGGAAACGCCATCACTGAATTCACTTGACGTTCCGTTTTTTATAACCAAAACCTTATCGGTTAAATAAGGGTTGTACGCAGATATAAGTCCGAAAAAATGCCCAAAATGGTACATTTTAATACCATCCCAAAGTATTAAGTTTTGGTCGTTGGTGCCACCACGCACATTAATATTTGCAATACTTTCGTTAACACTTTCCACACCTGGCAATGCTTGAATGGATTGTAAAATATCGGGCTCCGTTAGCCCGGGCAAAATGCCAAATTTTTCGGTATTTAAAACCGTACTACCATCAATTCGTTTTTGTAAACCTGTAGTTAAAAACTTTGAAATTAAAACCTGATTAAGTTCTTCATTCCTCTCTTGTAGTACAATTGTTTTACACGAATTATTTTTAAACCATAAATCTTTTGCATTAAAAATTAGGGTCTCAAAACCCAGAAAAGAAATAATTACTTTTTCGTTTAAAGGAACATCGGTCATCTGAAATTTCCCATTGGTATCGGTAATCACGCCTTTGGTAGTATTGGCAATTAAAACAGAGGCGCCAAACAAAGGCTGGTTGTCTTTTTCTGCTATTAAAATACCACAAACAGAAATGGTTTTATCAATGGTAGAAACCGTTATATAACGATCGTCAAGTAACTTAAAGTTTAAAATTGTAGTGTTATTAAGGTTTTCTATAATGCTTTTAAGTGTTTTCGTTTCATCAAAATCATCAACAAAAATGTCATCAACATCATTCATTGAATACGAAAATTTGACATCAAATTTGACTTCAAGTTTTCTAATAACATCCAATAAAGGCCGCTTTTCTTGAGATTGAAAACCAAAAGAAAAATAAGTATAGAGTAAAAATAAAATAAAAAAGTATTTAGTTTTATTCATAGTTATAGAACTCAACGTTATCTCCATTTATCTTATAACTTAATTTAAGGGGAATAGTAACCGATTGTAATGCAATATTTTTATTGGTGTGTGTAAAGCTACCTGAATATGTTTTAGCAGTATTTACTTTTGAAGCATCAATTTTAATGTGGTATTGAATTTCAAGTTCATTGATTACTTGCCACAATGGTACATTGTCAAAGCTAGATTCTTTTGCTAACCAAGATGGGGTTTCAGCGTTAAAATCGTTCGCTATATTAACCTTTCCATTAATAACCCTAAACGACTTTCCGGGAGTTAATATTACTTTTTCAGAATTATAGGTAACACTAACTGAACCTTCATAACATTGCACCTCAAAATAATTAGCGCGTTCTTTTACGTTAAATTGAGTTCCTAAAACCTGAATACTTCCCGTTTCGGTACTTACGGTAAATTTTTTGCCTTTTGTTACTTTAAAAAAGGCTTCCCCGTCCAAATTTAGGTGCCTACCTTCTTCTTTCCAATCCTTTTTATTAAATTCTAATTTTGATTGTGCGTTTAAAATAACTTCAGATTTATCAGGGAGTCTGAAGGTTTCTGTTTGTGCAATGTCTGTTGAATAAGATGTTGTGTTATTGAAAAACAAGAAATATGAAGATGTGAGTAAAACCACAAATATGGCAGCTATTTTTAAGAATGATTTAAAGTTTAACGGAATAACTTTGGTTTCTTCCTTTTTATTGAATGTTCTTTTCTTAAAATCGGCTAATGCTTTTTTTACATCAACTACTGGAACGTCAATTTGTTTTGAATAAAAACTAAGTTTTTCAAGGGTTGAAAAATCTTCACTGGGATATCGTTTTTTGATTTCCTCAGAAGATATTTCACCTTCAAACCATTTTAATATGTCATTTTCCTTATTCATTTTATTGCTTTTCAACTTTAAGACACCTTAATATATGTTTACCCTATAAAAAAATTAAATTTTTACCTCTTCCAACTTTTTACGCAATATTTTCAAAGCAGCAGACATTCGTTTTTCAACTGTTTTTTGAGATATTTCCAACATTTCTGCTATCTCCCTATATTTTTTATCGTCTATCCTATTTAATAAAAAAACTACACGTTGCTCTTCATTTAAATCTTGAATTACAGCCATTAATTTATTTTTAAACTCGTCTTCTTCCATTAAATATTCAGGATTCAAATTTGTTTTATCCAAATATGGCGCTTCCTTGGCATAAGACATCACAACTTTTTGATGGCGTACAGCGTTTAAAAACAAATTATTAACGGTAGTAAATAAATACGTTTTAGCTTTGGTAAAATCTATTTTTGAACAATTCTCCCAAATTTTCGCAAATGCATCATGAACATAATCTAACGACGCTGCTCTATCTCCGCATTTATAAAAAGCAAAATTATTAGCAGCTTGAATATGTTCTAGATAAAAGGAGTTGAAATAGGATTCTTCACAAAGTTTGTGTTCGGGGCGCTTCATAAACTTTTTATAGGTTATAGATTTGAACAAAAATAAAACAAAAAAACTAATTATTTAAAAGACTGAAAAACAACTTGTTAAAAATGAAAAAACGAAAAAATTATTTTTTTGGTAGGGTAAATTTAGTTGTAAGGGTCTTAAACATGTACGAAAACAATAGCTTTATGAAGTTTAATACCATTTATAGAATTATACAAACTTTATTGTTAATTATACTGGCAACTTGCATAATCATCTCAATAAGGTTGATAATCAAATTAATTTAAAAATAAGGTAGGGTAAAAATAACCAAGAGTGTCTTACCTATAGAAAGGCGAAAATAATCGCTATAAAAAAGAAAAAATTTAAACAAAAATTTAAACCCAAAAAAAATTAGAATCATGAAAACTTTAAAATTAGTAACAGCAACTTTATGTCTTTCATTTTTAGGACTTATGTCTTGTCAAGATGAAATAGACACTGAAAACGGCAACAACCCAAATACCAATTCTTCAACGTCGCCAACAGCAAATAACTTAGAACGCGCATCCATGTACGATGGTAGTTTTGACGATTTTTTAGATGGCATTTCTTGTTCATCAATTTTATTACCTGTAACCGCCACTATTAATAACACCGAAATTACTTTAGTTAGTGAAGCCGATTACCAATTAGTTTTGAATATTTTAGGACAGATTACCAATGATGATGACAGTATCGAATTACAATTTCCCCTAACTGTTAGATTAAGCAACTATACTGAAGTTCAAGTTGCAAGTCAATCTGAGTATGATGCACTTATTGATACCTGTGAAGACGCAGAAAACAAAGCTGAAGACGCAATTAATTGCTTGGATTTTGATTTCCCAATTACGATTTTAACTTTCGATTTAAATGCAGAACAAACCGGTAGTGTGGTTATAGAATCTAAACCACAATTGTACACTTACATGAACAATTTTGGTGATGATGCCCTTTTTGCAATTAATTATCCCATTACAGCTAATGTAAGTGGTGAAAGCAGCAGCGTAGTTGAAATTACTAGCGACATGGATTTACAGACTAGAATTACGGATTGTTTAGCTGATGAAGATATTATGCAAGAAGCAGAAGAAGATGCTAATGATTTAGAAACTATTTTAGTAGAAGGCAAGTTTAAAGTACAATCGTTTGTTGCCACTGGTGTAAATACCGCAAATGATTATGCGGATTATACTATAGATTTTGCGAACAATTTAACCTGTACAGCTGAAAATATAGTAAATGCTACTATTGAAGATGTTGAGGGAACTTACGCCGTAACATCAGAGCTTGAAGTTTTTTTAACTTTAACGTTCTCGGGAAATGCTACTTTCGAGTTACTAAATAATACTTGGCAAGTAACAAGCTACTCAGAAAGTTCTATCTCTCTGCAAAGCACAACAAATGCAGCAATAACTCTAGTTTTATCCCAAATTTAAAAACTGGAACAGCATTTGTCACCTATGTTATGGTTAAAACAGCTGCCTATTTGGGCAGCTGTTTATTAATTTAAATCTAAAAAAATGAAGTACAAAATTCTAATAGCATTTTTAGTATTCGCAATTATAAGCGCATGTTCAAAAGATGAATCGGTAAGCGAGGACAGTAATCTAAATAATCCAGTAAACAAATCGGTTAATCGTCAAACCACTGGTAGTTCAGCAAATAATCTATTATCTGATGATATATTTACAAGTATGATTATCGAATTAGTTTACGTTGAAGGTTTTGAGCCCTCACAAACAACTATCAATAATTTTGTTTCTTTTTTAAAAGAACGCACATATAAACCTGAAGGTATAACTATTGAAAAGCGAGGAATTCCTTCTCCCGGAAAAGCGGTTTATACGATTGAGGAAATAGCTGATATAGAAAGAGAACAAAGACAATATTATAATACGGATAATCGAATAGCCGTTTGGGCCTATTTTTCTGATGGAAAATCTGATAAGGATTCAGATGCTGAAAGTACAGTCGTTTTAGGAAGCGCCTATTGGAACACTTCTTTTGTAATTTATGAAGAAACCGTTCAGGATTTAAGCAACGGTCCTTTTGAACCGAATCGTTCGTTATTGGAAACCACAGTGATTACCCATGAATTTGGACATATTTTCGGGCTTACAAACCTAGGCACGCCCATGCAAGAGAATCATGAAGATGATGAGTATCCAAAACATTGTGATGAGGAAAATTGTTTGATGTATTGGGCTTCGGAATCTGGGATTGGTATCTCGAATATGGCCAACATGAGTGCTGCACCTCAGTTAGACGCTCAATGTATTGCAGACCTTAAAGCTAATGGTGGCAGATAAATAAATAATTAAAAGTTTACCTAAAATTTAAAAAAAAATGAAAACATTACACATTACATTATTACTAACATTAAGTATTATTTTTAGTTTTCACGCACAAGAAAATAACGATTTAAACAAATCTAGCGCTGGATTAAAATTGGGATATAATTTAGCCGCTGTAAGTTTTGATGGCGACACTGAAACTGGTCAGCGTCATGGCTTCCATGTTGGATTATATGGGGAGTCTTTTTTATCAGAAAGCATTGCTTTACAGTTAGAATTATTATACTCACAACAAGGCTATGAATTAGAAGACAATGGAGGCACGTTTACTCAAAAGCTCAATTATTTAAACTTACCTTTAATGCTTAAAATATATCCTGATGAAAATTTCTTTTTAGAAGCTGGTTCTCAAATTGGCTTCGCCATTTCCCATAAAGAAGAATTTGATAGCAACTTCGGGCTTTTTGATACCTCACAGGAATTTGATCCTCAAAATTTTGATTGGGGTTTTAATTTTGGTGGTGGCTTTAAAACGAATTCAGGAGTAAGTATGGGAGTTAGATATCATTTAGGTATGGGAAGTGTTTACGAGGAGGGAAACCCAAAAAATAGAGCTTGGATGTTTTCTCTAGGGTTCGATTTTTAAACTAAAATCCTAAAAAAGGAGAACAACAGATTAAGCTTTGATGCTATAATATATACGCACTACAGTCTTGGTTCTTTTTGACTATAAACTGGTTAAAAATTATACATCTATCAATCCAGATAGGGTAAAAAAGAAGTTAGGTGTCTTAATAATGAAGGCTTCATTAGAGCTAATTATTAACCTTAAATTTAAAAGTCATGAAATTATTTAAAACATCCCTATTTATTTTAGCAATTAGTATGTCATTTTTAACTAATGCTCAAGAAAATGAAGTTTCTAATGATAACACTATTGACAAAAAATCCTATTATCAAAAAAGAGCCGCTGAAGATGCTAAATATGAGCAGGAATTTATTGCTGAAAATAAAGAGGAAGAAGAAGCTTTTTGGAAAGAACAAAAAGATTATGAAAAAAGCTTAAAAAAAAGAGATAAAAAAGCATATAGAGCTTATATGAAAGGAAAGAAAGATGCTTATGCTGAACACTATGACCATTGTAATCAGCATTGTCATCATAGCGAGTATTACTACCAACATGCTTCTTTTTATTATCATGGCTATAACGGCTATTATTACGAAAGATATCCAACACGAAGAAGCACTATTAATACTGGAGTTAGAGTTAACGCCCCAAGTGTAAGGTTAGGCTTGTAATAATCAAGTTATCCAAGAAAACTATTTATAAATAAAAGAAGGCTGATTAAAAATTTTAATCAGCCTTCTTTTATTCAACATATAAATTTACGCATCAATATTAGCGTAAATAGCATTTTTCTCAATAAACTCTCTACGTGGTGGTACTTCATCACCCATTAGCATCGAAAATATTCTATCGGCTTCTGTACCATTATCAATTTGCACTAAACGCATCGTTCTAAACTCAGGGTTCATTGTAGTATCCCAAAGTTGGGATGCATTCATTTCTCCCAAACCTTTATAACGTTGTATTTTAGAACCGTCTCCAAATTCTGAAACAATGTCATCACGTTCTTTATCAGACCAAGCATATTGTTTTTTGGCACCTCGCTTCACTAAATATAATGGTGGCGTTGCAATGTATATATGTCCGTTTTCGATAAGTTCTTTCATATATCTGAAAAAGAAGGTTAAAATTAACGTCGCAATGTGGCTACCATCAATATCGGCATCACACATAATCACTACTTTATGATAGCGCAGTTTTGAAAGATTTAAGGCTTTACTATCCTCTTCTGTTCCAATAGTAACGCCTAAGGCTGTAAAAATATTTTTAATCTCTTCGTTTTCAAAAACCTTGTGGACCATGGCTTTTTCAACATTCAGTATTTTTCCACGAAGTGGAAGTATGGCTTGAAACGCTCTGTCCCTACCTTGTTTTGCGGTTCCACCTGCCGAATCTCCCTCTACTAGAAACACTTCACATTTTGTAGGATCTTGTTCAGAACAGTCACTTAATTTTCCAGGCAAACCGCCAATACTCATAACGGTTTTACGCTGCACCATATCACGAGCTTTTTGGGCTGCATGACGTGCTTGTGCCGCTAAAATTACTTTTTGAACAATAATTTTAGCATCGTCTGGATTTTCTTCAAGGTAATCAGTTAACATTTCTGAAACGGATTGACTTACCGCCGCAGAAACTTCTCTATTCCCTAATTTAGTTTTGGTTTGACCCTCAAACTGTGGTTCTTGAACTTTTACAGAAATAATTGCTGTAAGACCTTCGCGAAAATCATCACCCGCAATATCAAACTTTAAGTTTTTTAATAAACCTGATTCATCTGCATACTTTTTCAGAGTGTGCGTTAAACCACGACGGAACCCTGATAAATGCGTACCACCTTCATGTGTGTTAATGTTATTTACGTAAGAGTGTAGATTTTCAGCATAAGAGGTATTATAAATCATAGCAACCTCAACTGGCACACCGTTCTTTTCACCTTCAAAAGCAATGACATCTTTCATTAAAGCCTCTCTCGTTGCATCTAAATAACGTATAAATTCTTTTAAACCTTCAGTTGAATGAAATGTTTCACCTTCAAATTCCCCATCCTCTTTTTTAGACCTTTTATCAACTAAATGAATGACGATCCCCTTATTTAAATAGGCTAACTCACGCAGTCTGCTCGCTAAAGTATCATAACTATATTCTAAAGTTTGTGTAAAAATTGTTGAATCTGGCCTGAAAGTAACCGTTGTTCCTCTTTTATCAGTTTCACCAACCTGTTTTACAGGATACATAGCTTTACCACGCTCATATTCTTGTTCGTACACTTTACCTTCTCTATAAACCGTAGCTTTTAAATGTTCCGATAAGGCATTAACACAACTTACACCAACACCGTGTAAACCACCAGACACTTTATAAGAATCTTTATCAAACTTACCACCTGCACCAATTTTAGTCATGACAACCTCTAAAGCCGAAACTCCTTCTTTTTTGTGTAAATCAACCGGAATACCACGACCATCATCCTCTGTGGTAATAGAATTATCTTCGTTAATAATAACAGTTATATTATTACAATGGCCTGCTAAAGCTTCATCAATAGAGTTATCGACAACCTCATAAACGAGATGATGTAAGCCTCTTGTACCAACATCTCCAATGTACATCGATGGGCGCATGCGTACGTGCTCCATACCTTCTAAAGCTTGAATACTATCTGCCGAATAATTGTGCTTGTTAAATTCTTCTTTTGGTTCGTTCATATTATATATTTATCTAAATTTAGTTTGATTCAATTTCATAAAAAAGGACGCTTAATAGCATCCTTCTGAATACAAACAAATATACGAAATTAAGACGCATTTGTGAAGGGTTTATGATAGTTTATTCAATAATTATCAACATTTGTTAATTACGTGAAAGTGTCTTAAATCGTCTGAAAAGTACCTTAAAATAGATTTTGATGGTTTTTTGAAACTCTGAAATACGAAAAATTATAAAAACGCCTTATAATCAAAATTTTGAAGTGTAATATACTCTGAAACACTGGCAAAACAACTATAATTATACAGGGAAAACCCAAGGTTTAAAAAACCCAGAAATACATTGATGTATAACATGATTCAATTTTAGAGTTTAGCATTGTAAGCTATTAATCAAATTTTAAAATTTATAATCATGAAAAAAATTACATTTTCTTTACTCGCCACAATATTTTTTACTAGTATTTTCCACACACAAACCGTTAGCATACCCGGCACTAATTTTGAAACAGCTCTTGTGAATTCTGGAATAGACACTAATAGTATAAATGGTAACATTTTAATTTCTGATGCTCAAGGAATAACCACTTTAAATATATCAAATGAAAACATTACTGATATAACGGGTATTTCAGCCTTTGAGGATTTGGTAAGTTTAAATTGCATCAATAATGCAATAACAACTTTGAACCTTAGTCAAAACTTAAGTTTAGAAACATTAGTATGCGGAAATAACCATTTAACATCTTTAAACATCAGTCAAAATAATGTACTGAGATTATTAAACTGTAATAACAATTCACTTAGTAATGCGAATCAAGGGTTTAGAACAAAAAAACAAGCCTAATTAGTTGAAAAACAACGCCTTAAACTTGTTTAAGTTATTGATTATCAGAATATTAATAGTCAATTTCAACAAGATTATTTTGAATACAAAAACCCATAACAAGGATTACAAGTTAGTGAAAATATATTGTTATGTCTGTGAAAAATTCGAGCAGGACCTACAATACAGATGTGAGCGCTTTAGCAACAACAGAGAGCCCAAGCCCACGGATCAAGAGATCATAACCATATACCTGTTCGTGGTGCAGCACCAGGGAATTTTAAAATGAACAAGATACACCAGTTTGCAATGGAGTACCTGCTGGATTGGTTTCCTGATCTGGGGAGCTACCAGGCCTTTAACAATAGGCTCAACAGGGTTTCCTGCGTAATGGTCCCCTTGTTGAAGCACTCTTGGATGAATTTGCCCCAAAAGAGCGCTCCTTGGACCATAGTGTGCTGGATTTCATGCCCATCATTATCTGTTCGGGAAAACGTGCAGGAAAAGTAGCCCCAGAAATTACAGCCAAAGGCTATTGTCCCACAAAAAGCATGTATTATTACGGCATGAAGTTGCATGCTTTGGGTTTTTGCAATACGGGCAGGTTGCCACATCCGGAACGGACCATATTTACACCGGCCTGCGTAAGCGACCTTACCCTTTATAAGGATGCTTGGCCTAAAATTGAAGACCGCACGTTCTTTGGGGACAAAATATACCACGACAGCGCTTTTTTTAAGAACATGGACCACACGTTCAATTCTCAAATGTTAAGGTCGTAAAGGCCGTCAAAGGAATGGCGGATGTTTTAAAGAAATTTGACAGGGCTTGCAATGACCTTTATTCAAGGGCGGTTCGAAGACCAGGCAGCCGATAGAAGCCCTGTTCAGTTGGCTTATCGAGAGATCCGATATACATAGAGCAAGCAAGGTCAGGTCCACAAAAGGCCTGACGCTACACGTGTGCGGAAGACCGGCCACTGCTTTTATTGTCCTGATTTTTTAACCCTTGATTCGCATTATTATTAGTTTTATCAAAATTTGATATCTCTTCTTTTTTATCAATATCATACAATAAAAGAATTTCTTGAAACGAACTATCCTCGAGGCAGAGCCATAGAGGTATTTCGCTCGTTTCATTTTGACTTTAGGGTCAAAAATCGATCCCGAAAGCTTTCGGGACTGTTATTTAGATTCCCGTTTTACTCATTGATTACTATTTCTATAATTCTGTATTCGTGAATCTGCGATTTCACGGGAATGACAATTTCAACGGAAACCCCGACGCAGAGCGTCGAGGAATTCTTTTCGATTAAAACACCATCTATTAATTGTTCTATGTGAGATTGACTATATCCAAGAAAAGTACTAGACAATTAATAAAATATATTTGAAACTGAGATTAATTGAATATTAAAAGAATAACTGTAAGAAATACAGATAATCTTAAAGTGGTTTCAGCAACACAAGTGGTTGTATAACTTCTACTTTTAATACGTTGTCTAATTCCATAAATTGATTTTGAAGATGCATTATTTAAACTTTCGTTTACAACATTTTTATATTTAGAATTTAAAAATCCTAAAGGCTTCACTATTAAGTCTTCTTGTTGTTTTGGTAATGGCTCTAAATCTTCAATTGTTAATACTAATTCCATGATTGATTGTTTTAATGGTTATATAATAGAGACGTTTATACAACAAAATTGTTACATTAAAAGAAACTCTAACGCATTAAAAATCAAACTTAAAAACTCAAAATACCTTATAAATACTGATGGTTTTGAAAAATGAAAATTTTTTGGAATTTTATCTATTTCGCCAAAAGAAAGGCGTTAATAAAATAAGAACAGTAAACAATTCCAAACGCCCAATAAGCATTAAAAAACTACACCACCACTTACCTATACTTGGTAAATTTGAATAATTATTTACAGGCCCGAAATCACCTAAAGCAGGCCCCACATTTCCTAAACTTGACGCTGCTAAGCCAATGGCAGATTCAAATTCTATTCCCATCATAGAAAATCCTAATCCACCTATAATGAACGATAGCATATAAAGAATAAAAAAGCCCAAAATATTAAACACGATTTCTCCAGAAATGGCCTTATTATTATATCGAACAGGTAAAACCGCATTAGGGTGTAAAGTGCGTTTAAACTCTAAAAAACCATTTTTTATCAAAATTAAATGACGCATCACTTTCACCCCGCCCGATGTACTTCCTGCCGAACCTCCTAAAAACATAAGTCCGAAAAATAAAACCACCAAAAAGGGTGTCCACATGGTATAATCTGCTGTAACAAAACCTGTGGTGGTAATAACAGATATTACTTGAAACGAACCGTGCCTAAAAGCACTTTCGGCTTCCCCCCAAACCATGGGGTGCGCTATGGATGAGGCAGAAACATCGGCCTTAAAATAAATGATTAATGCTGCAATAACAGTAAAAACTATTATAAATTTAAAATAAAGTTTAAACTCCTCGTCCTTTATTATTTTCTGAACTTTTCCTGTAAACGCAAAGTAACTCAATACAAAATTTGTACCCGCTAAAAACATAAATACGATGATGATATATTGAATTATGGGTTGCCCATTCCAATAAGCAACACTTGCGTTTTTAGTAGAAAAACCACCTGTTGAGAGTGTACACAACGCATGATTTATAGCATCAAAAAACGACATACCAGCAACTTGCAACAAAATAGTTTCAGCGGCGGTATATCCAAAATAAATAAGCCATAATCGTTTTGCGGTATCTGTAATTCTTGGGTGTAATTTATCGGCACTTGGTCCAGGAGCTTCTGCTGCAAATAATTCCATACCTCCTATTCCCAATAATGGCAAAATAGCAATAGCCAGAACGATGATGCCCATACCACCAATCCAATGGGTTAAACTGCGCCAAAATAAAATACCTTTTGGCATCGCTTCAATATCATTTAGTATGGAAGCACCTGTTGTGGTATAACCAGACATCGTTTCAAAAAACGCATTTGTAAAGCTAGGAATTGCCCCGGTAAACAAATACGGAATAGTTCCTGAAAGTGTCATGATTATCCACCCAAATGCTACTACTACATAACCTTCTCGCCTATTCATTTCTTTTCTATGTTTCAAGGAAGACAACATGGAAATAACACCTAAAACTAAAACCAAAACGCCTGAAAAAACTAGATTTAGCGTAACGCCATCTTTGTAAATAAAACTTACAAGTGCAGAAATAAGCATGAATCCACCATTGAATAATAACAGCAAACCGAAAAAATGGAGAATAATTCTATAATTTAGTTTCACGCAGATTTGAATTAGGCTAAAAGAAAAAACTTTCGACTTTTTTAATTGAATTTTGCAAACAACAAACAACAACCCGATCTCCTGCTATAATTTTAAAATCGCCAAGAGCAAGCATCCCATCGCCACCTCTTATTACGCCACCAATAATAGCGCTAAGTGGGAAATTAATACTCTTAATTTCTTTATCACAAATCTTAGATTTTGGTTTTACAATAAATTCTAAAAGTTCAGCATCCATAGTGCTTAATTTTGTCATCGCAACAACATCACCTTTCCTTATGTATCTAAAAATGCTATTGGCTGCCAAAAGTTTTTTGTTTATTATGGTATCTATACCTATGGAATGGGAAAGATCGAAATAATCCATATTTTCTACTAAAGCAATGGTTTTTTTAACCCCCCTATTTTTAGCTACAAGGCTAGAAATGATATTAGTTTCAGAATTTCCAGTAACAGCAATAAAGGCATCCATATCCGATATGCTTTCTTCTTCTAACAACTCAACATGTCGTCCGTCTCCATTGATTACTAATGCGTTAGGCAAACGATCGGCCAATTCAAAAGCGCGTTCTTTATCATTTTCAAACAACTTTACATTAAATCTCCCCTGTACTTTTGTTAAACTCTTTGCTGTTTTTCTTCCAATTCTTCCACCTCCAAGAATCATAACATCTTTAATTTGAGTTTTATATAAACCAGCCAATTTACATAACTCCTCATCGCCTCCTTTGGATGTAATAAAAACCACATGATCGCCTTTAGCAAACATGGTATTTCCTCTCGGAATAATTGTTAAATGGGAACCATAACGTTGAATAGCAATGGGCACAAAGTGTACGTTTGGAATCATTTGAGCTGCTTCTTTAACAGATTTCCCAATAATCTTAGCGGCTTCTGTTAAGTTTAAACCCAACATGGTTAATGCGCCATTTTCAAACTCATAGGTATCATTAAAAACAGATTGATTTAATAAAAGTTGAATTTCTGCTGCTGCTAACTGTTCTGGAGAAATTAATTCGTCAATTCCAAATTTGGCAAATCCAATTTTGTTTTTAAAATCAATAAATTCAGTATTGGAAATTCTTGCTATAGTTTTTTGTGCTCCAAGTTGTTTGGCTAATACACAAGCTGTAATATTAGTAGTTTGGGACGATGTTACTGCTATAAATAATTCCGCAGCATTAACTTTTGCCTCAGTTAATATTCTTATAGAGGTTGCATCTCCTTTTAGAACCTTAATGTCCAAATGAGAATTTGCATATACCAGACTATCTTTATTGGGGTCAATTAAAGTAATTTCTTGGGATTCGTAAGACAATAATTTTGCTAAATGAAATCCAACTTCACCAGCTCCTGCAATGATTATTTTCATTTTTTATCAATCATAAAAAGTAGAGCAAATATACTACAAAATTAATATTGCTATATTAATTTTACTCAATATAATGTGGTAACACTATTGTTTTATACTTTCCGAAAAGGTTATCTTTGGCAAAAATTTCAGATTTGTCAAAAGTTAAGCCCTATAAGGATAGTGATTTAGGTAAAAAAGAGCAGGTAACCAAAATGTTTGATACCATTTCTGGTGATTATGATGGCTTAAACCGGGTTATTTCGTTCGGAATAGATATTAAGTGGCGTAAAAAAGTAGTAAATATAATTAAGGAAAGTAATCCTGATACGATATTGGATATTGCTACTGGAACTGGTGATTTAGCTATTAATCTTGCTGAAACCAACGCGACCAAAATTGTTGGTTTGGATATTAGTAGCGGCATGCTTGATATTGGTAAAGAAAAAATTAAAAAGAAAAGTTTAGAATTCAAAATTGAAATGGTTTTAGCCGATAGTGAAAATATGCCATTTGAAGATAATAGTTTTGATGCTATTACTGTAGCTTTTGGAGTGAGAAACTTTGAGACCCTAGAAAACGGTTTAAAGGAAATTTATAGAGTTCTAAAGCCCAATGGCACATTCGTTATTTTAGAAACATCTATGCCAACCAAATCGCCCTATAAACAAGGTTATAACTTTTATACAAAAAATATTTTACCCTTAATTGGTAAAGTCTTTTCTAAAGATAGAAGTGCTTATAAATATTTATGCGAATCTGCATCTGTTTTTCCATATGGGGAAGCTTTAAACAATATTTTACGAAAAATTGGGTTTATTAATGTTGAAGATTTTCCGCAAACCTTTGGTGTGGCAACAATTTATAAATCGTCTAAGTCATAATATGAAACACTTTTTTGCAGCAATAGCCTTTTTATTTATCATACAAACATCTAGTGCGCAGTTGTTTAAAAAAGAGAAAGTAACCTATGATGCCAATCAAGGTCGTGGATCTACAGAAAACAATTTACTACGTTGGGGCTACTTTTTAGGTGTTAACAGCTACGATTTTAACTTTGATTACAATGAAGATCTGCGTGATATTTACGTAAACAGAAGCCCTGGTTTTAATGTGGGCTTAATAGGAAACATACGTATTAATAGTTTTATAGATTTACGCTTAGAACCTGGTTTACTTATTACTACAAGAGAGTTGTATTACAGTCGCATGTATTTTGATGGCACCGAAAAAGATTCCGATTTAATTAGGGAAGTTAAATCAACTTACATCCATATTCCTTTATTGTTAAAGATTTCTACCAAGCGAATCAATAATTTTAAACCGTTTATTGTTGGTGGTTTTTCTACTGCTTTAAACTTATCAAGTAACGAAGATAATCCTGAAGACAACAAAAACGGGCAGTTTAGAACCAAAACCAGTCCATTGTTTTACGAATTGGGTTTTGGTATCGATATGTATTTATACAACTTTAAATTCACACCTTCTATTCGTGGATTATTTGGAATTAATGATGAATTGGTTAGGGATGAAGACCCAAACAGCCCATGGACAAGCAATATTGCGGGTATGAAAACGCGTGGTGTTTTTATTAATTTTACGTTTCAGTAAAAACAGTTTTCAGTCGCAGTTTTGAGTTGCTTTACTAACTTATAACAAACTCTATAGGTTAAATTAACGTGAGTTCGAGATAGTTATCAGGAACATATAGCTTAATGGAGTGTATTCCCTCCTTGAGGAGGGTTAGGGAGGTG
>CAXBID010000026.1:0-23605 GCA_963975495.1 uncultured Flavobacteriaceae bacterium
TGCAAGGGCAGCAATGCCATAGCCGAGTAGTACTAATAGCCCATAGGCTTATTGTCGTCCTCCCCCAGCCCCTCCAAAGGAGGGGGGCAAGTTTACCTGCCGGGGGGAGTGTTGTTTTTTTATAAAGTTCAATACTTATATTATTTGTTATGTGTCGTGATCCTTCGGGTCTTTTTTCAATATGTTAACTTATACAGTTGGCAGTCCACAGTCCACAGTCCTCGGTTAGCAGTCATTTACTGCATACCGGTCTACTGAAAACTGCACACTGAAAGATTTAAGGTGGTTATAGCGACGGGGCCCACCTCTTACCTTTCCGAACAGAGAAGTTAAGCCCGTTAGCGCCGATGGTACTGCATTTGTGGGAGAGTAGGTCGTTGCCTTTCTTGGATCCCTTCATTGAAAAATGAAGGGATTTTTTTTTGTGGTAAACTGAATATTAATTTTTTTTCAAAATTTGAGTTAATACTTCTATAAATTATTATCTTCAAACTCTAATTTTACTCTAAAGAATTTCTCGATGGCTCTGCCTTAGGGTAATTCAGTGTTTTTTATTTAGAATACTAGATTTAAAAATTACCTTGAATCATATTAACCAAGTCAATTACCCACCATACACCAAGTCCTCCAAGAGTTATAATAAATAATATGTTATAAATAGCTGGTTTGCCGTAATACCATCTATGTCCTGCTGCCCAACCCAAGAAAAACCATAAAATAATTCCAACGGTCAAATCTTTAGCAACAGTTGCAGCAAGAGGAACATAAGTAACTTCTGCTTTTTGATTGACTACTTCTGTTTCTTCATTATAAGTTTTCACAGTTCTTTTAACAGGAAACGAAGCGTAACTGTTAGAATATGTAATTAAAACTAATAGTAAAGAAAGTAATAATTTAAATTTCATAATAAGTTAGTTTAAGTTAGTTTTACTAAAATATAAAAAAAACGATACAATGTTAAGAATTGGCTTACTTATTTTTTTGTTTTTATCTGTTTCAAATTTGATTTCTTCCCAAGAAAAATTTGAATATGTTGGTGGGCTTAAGCTAAACGATTCAACGATAGTTTCTTTTAAAATTAATTTTACCGAAAAAGCGGGGAAAGTTCGTGGTTTTTCTATTACAGATATAGGAGGTGAGCACGAAACCATGTCAAATATTTTTGGTGAATATAATAAAGATAATAAGGAATTAAGTTTTAGAGAAATAGGAATAGTGTATACCAAATCGCCAGTATCCCAAGATGATTTTTGTTTTTTAAATGTTACTGCCAAGAATTTCGTTTTTGGAAAGACTAAAAGTATTAAAACCAATTTTGTTGGCCTTTTTTCAGATAGTACAACATGTATTGATGGTAAAATTATTTTAAACACTATTGAAAACGTTGAGAAGCGAATGATTAAAGTGACTGATAAAATTAGTAAATCTAAAAAAATATCAGATAGCATAAAGGAGAAATTAGATGTCATTAAAATGATGGATTCTCTACAAATGAACATTCTACGAAAGAATGAAACATTAAGTTATTTTACGAAATCGAAAAAATTGAAATTTATTATTTACGATGGGGGACAAGATGATGGCGATAAAATTAATATAATTGTAAATGGTAAAGCCTTATTAAAGTCTTATACGGCAAATTCATCTAAAAAACATTTAGAAATAGAATTAACTACTTATAAAACATCTGTTGTTGTTGAAGCCATAAATGAAGGTACAATAGCACCAAATACTGTAGTTGTGAAAATAGATGACGGTAAAAACAGTATTAGGGCATTATCTAATTTAAAAACTTTAGAACGAACTCAAATAGACATTTTAAAATCTAATTAACAGATTTTTAAATATCTTTAGCCTATGAAAAAACTAATCATCATAAATGGCCCAAATTTAAATTTATTAGGTAAAAGAGAACCTAATATTTATGGCAGTCTATCTTTTACTGAATTTTTAGATAGGATTAAGGATAAGTATGATAATGTAGAGATTGATTATTTTCAATCAAATATAGAAGGTGAACTGATAGACAAACTCCAAGAAGTTGGTTTTAGTTATGATGGTATCATTTTAAATGCAGCGGCTTACACACATACTTCTGTAGGTATTGGTGACGCCGTTAAAGCCATTGAAACTCCAGTGGTTGAAGTTCATATTTCAAATACATTTAATAGGGAAGAATTTCGTCATCAATCTTTTATTTCTCCAAACACAAAAGGTGTTATTCTTGGTTTTGGACTACAGAGTTACGAGTTAGCTATTCAGAGTTTTTAAAAGCCCCACCTAACCTCTCCGAAGGGGAGGAATACGAACTCAAAGTAATATGAAAAACAGTATATTTCTTTCAGTATTCTTTATTTTTTGGTTGTCTTCTTATGGGCAATCAAATAGTAGTTTTGGTATAAAGGGTGGTTTGAATTTGACCTTTTTTAAGGTAAGTGAATCAAATTTTGGTTTTGATCAAGATTTGGCGGTTGGGTATTACGGAGGGCTTTTTGTGGATTTTGAAATTGATGGGATGCTTTCAATTCAACCCGAGTTTTTATATATCGGTTTAAACGATTTTCAATTTATAAATGCTCCTATTTATGTGAAATATGAAATGGCGAATAATTTAGATGTTATGGTAGGGCCAAGTATTAATTATTTTTTCGACTTTTTCACAAACAAGCTTAAAATACGAGCAGATTTAAGTACTGTATATAATATGACATCAAACTTTGATGTTCATTTAAAATATACCATAGGTTTTCAAGAACTAACACCAAATGGACTGTTTGTTGGCATAGGTTATAAATTATGATCTTTTTTAGTTAAGAATTTTCACATAACATTAACTTTCGTTTTTGTTTTATTTATACTTTAATTGTGAGAATTTTAAGAGGAACAAGACATAGATTTGTTTTATATTTATTTAAAACTGTTGATTATGAAATATGTTTTACTTAATACAACGTCGTTCTTATTTTTCTTTTATCAAGGGCAAGCACAGGAAAAAAATGAAATAAGCTCCTTTGCTGTTTCTGATGAAGTAAAAATAGAGGGCGTTCCAAATTATTATTCAAATCACTTTTCTGAATACTACATTAATGAAAATTGGAATTTTAGGCTTGAAATGCAAGAAATGACAATAAATGATCCTAATGGTACTTATAGTGTTTTTGATTCCCCTTTTTTAGCTAAATACAAAATGACTAATAAATTGAGTGTATTGTTTGGACCAAAAATCAGGCTATTTAAAGGAAATGGGGAGATGGAAAATGTATCACTCTTATCAACATTTGGAATACAATACGACGTTACAAAATCGTTTTCAATAGAAGGAAGAGTTGATTTTAGTTTAATCCCGAATAATTCAGAGACTATTAATTATAATTTGGATGATACTATGATTTACAAACTAGGTGGTAGATTTAAATTCTAAACAAAAAAATGCGATTCAGAATTGAATCGCATTTTTTTTTTATTTTCAGAACTATAAGTATTCCTATTCAACTCAGTAAGAGTTCCTTCCCTTTGGGAAGGTTAGGATGGGCTTTTTACAAATGGATTACTTCTCCATAAGCATCAGCAACAGCTTCCATAACCGCTTCACTCATCGTTGGATGTGGATGCACTGCTTTTAATACTTCATGCCCGGTAGTTTCCAGTTTTCTACCTAAAACAGCTTCAGCAATCATATCTGTTACGCCAGCACCAATCATGTGGCAACCTAACCATTCGCCGTATTTAGCATCAAAAATCACTTTTACAAAACCATCTTTATTTCCGCCTGCACTGGCTTTTCCAGATGCCGAGAAAGGAAATTTACCAACCTTTATATCTAAACCTTTGTCTTTTGCTTGTTGCTCAGTTAAACCAACACTTGCAATTTCAGGAGCGCAATAAGTGCATCCAGGAATATTACCGTAATCTAGCGCTTCAACATGTTGTCCAGCAAGTTTTTCAACACATAAAATGCCTTCCGCGGAAGCGACATGTGCTAAGGCTTGACCAGGAGTAACATCACCAATAGCAAAGTAACCAGGAATATTAGTTTGATAAAAATCATTTACAATAATTTTATCTTTATCTACAACAATACCTACATCTTCAAGTCCAATATTTTCAATATTTGTTTTAATTCCAACAGCACTTAAAATAATATCAGCTTCCAATACTTCTTCACCTTTACTAGTTTTAACAGTGGCTTTCACGCCTTTTCCAGAAGTATCAACACTAGTAACTTCGGCAGACGTCATAATATTAATACCAGTCTTTTTAAAAGAACGTTCCAACTGTTTAGAAACATCATCATCTTCAAGAGGTACAATTTTGGGTAAAAACTCAACGATGGTAACCTCTGTTCCCATAGAATTATAGAAATAAGCAAACTCAACGCCAATAGCTCCAGAACCAACTACTATCATTTTTTTAGGTTGCTCATTTAAGGTCATGGCTTCTCTATAACCAATTACTTTTTTACCATCCTGTGGTAAACTTGGTAATTCACGAGAGCGTGCACCAGTTGCTATAATAATATTATCGGCACTATATTCTGTTCCATCAACGTCAATCTTTTTTCCTGGTTTTAGTTTTCCAAAGCCTTCAATAACGTCAATTTTATTTTTCTTCATTAAAAATTTAACACCATTGCTCATGCCATCGGCAACACCACGGCTACGTTTTACAACAGCATCGAAATCTTTGTCATAATCTTTTACCGATAAGCCATAATCTCCTGCATGTTTAAGATATTCAAATACTTGAGCCGATTTCAATAAGGCTTTTGTTGGAATACATCCCCAATTTAAACAAACGCCACCTAAACTTTCTTTTTCAATAATAGCAGTTTTAAAACCTAATTGTGAGGCTCTAATAGCGGTAACATAACCACCAGGACCACTTCCAAGAACTATAATATCGTATTTACTCATGTGTTAATTTTTAGGCTACGAATTTACGAAATCGAATTTGAATAAAGAATTAAGAACACGCTAAATTTACATCTTTATACTACCTTTGCGTTGCAAGTTTTAATTTATGAACATACCAAAATCAAGTTACCCCAGAGTTATTATTATAGGTGGTGGTTTCGCAGGCATTGCTTTAGCTAAAAAATTATCTAAGCAAGAGACGCAAGTAGTACTTTTAGATAAACATAATTATCATACATTTCAACCCCTTTTATATCAGGTGTCTACAGGTGGATTGGAACCAGATTCTATTGCATATCCTATTCGAAAAATTTTAAAAGATTTTCCTAATTTCTTTTTTCGCTTGGCTAATGTAAATGAAATTGATACTAATAAAAATAGAGTAATAACTGATATTGGTAATTTAAAGTTTGATTATTTAGTTGTGGCTTCAGGTTCTAAGACTAATTATTTTGGAAATACTGAAATTGAGAAATATAGTATGGCAATGAAAACCATACCACAATCCCTAAATTTAAGAAGTTTGATACTTGAAAATTTTGAAGAAGCCCTTTTAACCTCAGATTTAAATGAGCGCAACGCTTTAATGAATTTTGTAATAGTTGGAGGTGGACCAACAGGCGTGGAACTTGCTGGTGCTTTAGCCGAAATAAAAAAAGGTATTTTGCCTAAGGATTACCCAGATTTAGATACGCGTTTGGCACAAATAAATATTGTTCAGTCTTCTGATTGTATTTTGAAGGGCATGAGCGAACAAGCCTCTAAAAAGGCAGAAGATTTTCTGGAAAAATTAGGAGTAAATATTTGGAAAAATATTAGAGTAACCAATTATGATGGAAAAACGGTTACTACAAATACCGATTTAACTTTTGAATCTGCCACTGTGGTTTGGGCGGCAGGTGTAAAGGGGGCTATAATAAAAGGATTGGAGGCTGAAGAGTTTGTAACCAGAGAAAATAGGCTTTTGGTAAACGAATTTAATCAAGTAAAAGGTTACGAAAATATATTTGCCATTGGAGATATTGCCTGTTTGGTGAGTGACGAATTTCCCCGTGGTTATCCAATGATGGCGCAACCCGCCATTCAACAAGGGCAACAACTTGGTGATAACTTATTGAAATTAATAGAAGATAAACCAATGAAGCCTTTTGTTTATAAAGATAAAGGCGCTATGGCAACCATAGGTAGAAATAAGGCGGTTGTTGATTTAAAACGTTTTAAATTTCAAGGTGTATTTGCTTGGTATGTTTGGATGTTTGTGCATCTATTTTTCTTGATAGGTTTTAGAAACCGTATGGTGGTTTTTGTTAATTGGGTTTATAATTATATACGTTTTGATAGGGAAGCCCGATTGATTATTAGGCCTTTTAAGAAGAAGTTTAAAGTGTAATTTCATTTGGGCGATCCCGAAGAAAAATCGGGACAGGCTTTCCGCTATATCTTTCTGCGAAGCAGCCCCGAACTTGCTTCGGGATCTTGTTACCTATAAACCTATAGTTTAAAATAAAAATATTAACCCTAAAAGCTTCACAAAAAGGATGCCACTGCAATCCTTATCGCGGGTATACTTGCTATTTTTATTTCAAAATAATAAGTTGCTGTATATTTACCATCTTTTTTCTTTGCGCCTTAGCAGCTTTGCGCGAAAAAAATCACTAATAATCTTGTTGTTTCACGTAAGTTCTATCGTTGCAACGAAAACCTACTGCCAACTGAGACTGAATACTGCGACTTAATTTTCACAAATCATCCGTAAAGTGGCGTCTCGCTTTTTCTTTACTAAACTTATCTTCGTTGTATTTTTTCGAACCGCCTTTAGGAATAGAAAGTGATTGCCATTCCTTTCCTTTTAAAACTTTTCCTAAAAACACAATTTGACCAACATGATAGGCGTAATGTGCCAGTTGCCTATTTATGGCTTCGGTAACTGTATGGCCTTCATTTCTAATATAGATGATGCATTCCAACTCATTTTCAGTTAGAGGTTTTATAGCATCAAATAAACAGCTCCAACCTTTGTTCCAATGGTCAACTTACTTTTGAAGGTCTACAAAATGATATGTTCCAATGGTCAATAAGTTCTTCTTTTGTAATGTAAGTATCTTCAAATTCACGCTCGCGTTGTCGCCATTCTTTTTCGCCATCTTCAGATAAAAAGTTAGTCCATCGGCTTAACATATTGCCAACCAAATGTTTTACTAGTATTGAAACTGAATTTGCATCATGAGCAATATCATTTTGTAGATCTTCAAAAGTAAGTTGACTAAAAGTTTTATCTCCTAAACTTTTATAATATTCAAATTGCTTAACAACACTTATTAAATAACTACTCATCTTTTTTTTCAAAATCGATACTTACAGAATTCACACAATAACGAGTTCCAGTTTCTGTGGGTCCATCATTAAAAACATGTCCTAAATGTCCACCACAATTGGAGCAAACAATTTCAGTCCGCGTCATACCGTGGGTTTTGTCTAAAACATATTCAACCGTACCTTTGATGGATTCATCAAAACTAGGCCAACCGCAATGCGCATCAAATTTACTGTTGCTTTCAAATAGTTTTTGATTGCAACCTTTGCAAACGTAGGTGCCATCTTCAAAAGTTAAATTAAATTTTCCAGTGTGTGGTCTTTCAGTTCCTTTTTGCCTTAGTATTCTATATTCTTCATCACTCAGCTGCTTACGCCACTCGTCTTCCGTTTTTTCTATTTTATAATTACTCATTTTCTGGTATAAATTTTAATGAAACACCGTTAATACAGTGTCTTTTTCCTGTTGTTTCTCTTGGGCCATCATTAAAAAGATGCCCTAAATGTCCGCCACAAGTTGCACAATGTTCTTCATTTCTGCTATAGCCTAATTTTGAGTCTGTTCCATAAGCTACATTACCTTCAATGGCTCTATCAAAACTGGGCCATCCAGTGCCAGAATCAAATTTATGTTCACTTTTAAATAAAGACGTTTCGCAGGCTTTACAAACGTAAATACCATCTTTATAATTCTTATTTAACGGACTTGAAAATGGGCGCTCCGTTCCAGCCTCTCTTAAAACATAGTATTCTTTTTCAGTAAGTTGCCCTTTCCATTCAGCTTTAGTTTTTTCAACTTCAAAAGTTTTGTTCATTTGTTTTTTTTCTTTTTGAGCTGAAGAATTACAGCTAAATAGGGATGCTAGGGTAAAAACTATCAATAGGTTTTTCATAAAAAATTTCTTTGTTAGGTCGTTAAAATATACAAAATATTACAATTTTATTATGTAATAAATAAAATTTTTAAATGAGTTATAGTTTGTTTGGTTTTAGTCAAACTAGCCATTTAAAATTTAATACTTTTAAATTTAGAATGTGACTATAATTTGTGGGTCATATAAGTAAGGTATAATTTTTGTACATTTAGAATTAAATAAACAAATGATTTATGAAAGTAAATAAAACTATAATAGTATTGGCCATTGGTATTTTTGTACTGGCTTGTGCCACAAATCCTTTTACGGGTAAAAAAACAATGGCATTAGTGCCTAATTCACAATTATTTCCAACGGCATTTGCCCAATACGATCAGTTTTTAACTGATAACAAAGTTGTTACTGGTACTAAGGATGCTGAAATGATTACACGTGTTGGGCAGAAAATAGCTGTTGCGTCAGAACGTTGGTTAAATGCGAATGGATACCAAGGCTATTTAAAAGATTATAAATGGGAGTATAATTTGGTTGACGACAATGCCGTTAATGCTTGGGCTATGCCTGGAGGGAAGATTGTTTTTTATACCGGTATTTTACCCATAGCAAAAAACGAGACTGGTGTTGCGGCCATTATGGGGCACGAGGTAGCGCACGCATTGGCAAATCACGGTCAGCAACGTATGAGTGCTGGTATGCTGCAGCAAATAGGGGCGGTTGCAGGCAACATTGCAATACAAGATGAGCAAAAAAGAAATATGTTTAACCAAGCATACGGCATTGGTTCAACGGTTGGTGTTATGTTGCCTTTTAGTAGGAGTCATGAAACAGAGGCTGATCAAATTGGGTTATATATTATGGCTATTGCCGGTTACGACCCAAGTGAAGCTGCTGAATTGTGGAAGCGAATGAAAGCCAATAGTGGCGGACAGGCACCTCCGGAATTTTTAAGTACGCACCCATCAAATGATACGAGAATTAATAATTTAACTAGATGGGCACCTAAAGCTAAAGAAGAAGCCAAAAAATTTGGGGTTACTTCATTTAAATGATAAAAATTTAATTGATAAAAATATTTGATTACTTTAGAAGCTGCCAATAAAAGGCAGCTTTTTTATTAAAACAAAAAATTACCTTTTCTTGTTTTAATAATCCCAACGCAGGTTGGGATCTCATAAATTATGTGGTAAAAGCTTATTAATTATAGCTAAACATATTATATGAATCCACTTAAAAAAGGAAGTCAAAAACTTCTGAATGCCTGGGCATTTTACGATTGGGCAAATTCTGTATATACACTTACTATTGCGTCTTCTATATTTCCTATATTTTATTCGGCATTATTCATTTCAGAAATAAAAACCGTACAAGCTTTCGGATTTGAGTTTAAAAGTACAGCTCTCATAACTTTTGTAACTGCTTTCACATTTTTAGTGGTAGCGTTTACCTCTCCAATTCTGTCTGGTATTGCTGATTATGTAGGTAACAAGAAGAATTTCATGAAGTTTTTTTGTTATGTAGGAAGTGCGGGATGTATTGGTTTATATTGGTTTAGTTTAGATCGTATTTACAGTAGTGTTTTGTTTTATTTTATGGGGCTTATTGGGTATTGGGGCAGCTTGGTGTTTTATAATTCGTATCTGCCAGATATTGCATTTCCGGAACAACAGGATAGTATTAGTGCAAAAGGCTTTTCATTAGGCTATTTTGGAAGCGTACTGTTATTGATTTTGAATTTAGCTATGGTTATGTATCCGCAATATTTTGGTTTTGATGTCAGTATTTCAGAAAATATATTAAAAACAGGCTCTGAAGAAGAGATAAGTTCAGCACTAAAAATAGCGAAAGATGCTGCTTCATTTGAAGCTATGAAAATCTCATTTATAACAGTAGGTGTTTGGTGGGCTTTATTTAGTCAATATTCATTTTATTGGTTGCCCAAAGGAACATCTTCAGGACATAAAGTTACAAAAGCGATTGTTTTTAATGGTTTGAAAGAATTAAGAATGGTTTGGAAACAGCTAAAACAAAATTTAAGGTTAAAACGCTATTTATATGCCTTTTTTGTGTTTAGTATGGCGGTGCAAACTATTATGTTGGTTGCGGTGTATTTTGGTGAGGAAGAAATTGCGTGGGGAGCTAAAGAAGCTAAAACGTTTGGTTTAATACTTAGTATTTTGGTTATACAACTAGTAGCAATCCTGGGTGCTTTTTTAACATCTAAGGCTTCAGAACAATGGGGAAATATAAAAACATTAATAGTTGTAAATGGTATATGGATGGGCCTATGTTTTTATGCTTATTTCATGAAAACACCTGCACAGTTTTATATAGCTGCGGGTATAGTTGGTTTAGTAATGGGTGGTATTCAATCCTTAGCACGCTCAACGTATTCAAAGTTTTTGCCAGAAACTGATGACACGACATCTTACTTTAGTTTTTATGATGTAGCCGAAAAAATAGGTATTGTTATAGGCATGGTCATTTTTGCGTTTATCGATCAAATAACAGGAAGTATGCGAAACGGCATTCTATTTTTATTAGTTTTCTTTTTAGCTGGAATTATTCTGTTATTAAGAGTGCCCAAAGAAAATAGTATTGAATGAAAAACGCCACCGGATGAGTGGCGTTTTTTATTTATCATTGAAAAACCACCGTCTTTGACGGTGGCCATGTTTTAAAGGCTTTGCCATTTTTTGGTTTGTTTATTATGGTATTGACATATCCTGCAAGGTTTCAAAAAACATAAGAGGTATTTTTTACTTGCTTTTTTAAACCTACAAGGTTCCAAAAACCTTGCAGGTTGGCAAAGACACTTTTAAGGTATATAGCATCAGTATTTAACTTAATGGTAATAATCGAACCAAGGTTATAAAAGTCAATGTGATGCCCCTTTAGGGCTAATCTGAAATCCAAAGCCACCGTTTTTAACGGTGGTTGTTTACTTAAATTGTTTGTTTTTTTATTAATTAATTTTTAAAAAGTGTTACGCTTCCGTAATCAGAATCAATAGTTATGGTATTGTTTGATGATGCATTGCCATAATAGCCTTGATAAAATTTATCTGATGAATCTTTTGTTTCTTTCGTTATGGTCAAGTTATCGCTATCTCTTAATGATGCATAATCTAAATCTATAGTAAACTTAAAATTGTAATTAGGTGCATATCCTATTTTAATACCTGTGTAATCAGATTTAATGGTTGCGCTACCAGCGTTTTCTGTCATACGATCTATTTTGATCGACCCATAATCAGCTTTTAAAGTAACGTTCTTATATACATCCCCAATTACGGTGGTTAAATAATCACCATTGCCAACAATATTATTTGCTTTCTCTATCTTCATGCTGCCATAATCACAATTATAATCTACATCTTCAGCAATTTCAATTTTAGAATTTGTGTAATCCGCATTAATATCAATATTCTTAGTTTTTGATATGGTAAAATCGCTATAATCTGCATTTATTTTACCACTTTTTATATATTCAAAATAACATCCTCTCGCATAATCAAAATTTAAAATATTACCATCAGCCATTAATTCCTTGGTTGTTATTTTTCCATAATCGGAATTAATTTCTGCTTTTCCTTCTAGTTTGTCCAAATTGATGTTTCCATAATCATTGTTTAAATTTACTTTTCCAGAAACAGGCATTTTAACAACATAATTAATTTTCATATTTACCTTATTACTACTTCCCCAGCTCCACCAAGAATTCGAACTTTTTTTACCAAACATAGTTTCGGCAGCAACCAACTCTTTTGAAGCTGAAAATTTCACGTCAATTTCATTTAATTTTTCTTCTATTTTATCTTTATCATTGCCAGATGTAGTAATAGTTATTTCAAATACAATTTTATTCTCGTTCCAAGTAATTACATCTATGTTACCATAGCTGTTATTTACTTTTAATGTAGCATTTGAATTAACTGCAAATTCCTTATTAATTGTTTTTGTTTTTTCATGCTTATCCTTAATTTCTGTGGTAGCTGAAATAAAAAGTGGCAACATTAAGAATGCCAAAATCGTTTTAAATTGTAGTGCTCGTTTCATGTGTTTATATTTATTGTTTTTTATTGGTCACCCCGATTTTTATCGGGGCAAGCTATGTGACATCCATTTAATCATTTCACTTGGTTATCAAGTTTTAGTTATGGATGTTTCATGTGTTCGTTTTTTAATTATAAAAATCATTAATTAAATGATTGATTTTGATGTTTCGTTTGATGATTTTTTCAATTGTTTTATAGTTTTGATTTTATTTAATGTGCTTTTCAAAATGTCAATTCTATTTTGAAAATTGGAGATCATAGCATATATAACGCGGTTATCATCGCCACTTTTTGTTAAATCTGTTTTAAGATTTACATAATCGTTTTCTAAAATTTTTATTTGTTTCAAAGCATCTTGCACTAACTTTTCAACTTCAGGTGAAGATGCTTCTTTTAGTTTATTTAATTCTTCATTAATGGTAGCAGTAAAAAAATCTTGTGTTTCTTCCATTTTAGGAGATACACTGGCTAGCTCTCTCGATTCATTTTGTTGCTGTGTTCCAAGAAAAAGTGTGATTATAAGCGCAATAGAAGCAGCAATACCCATAAGTGGTTTCCATGTATTTTTTCTTGAACGTGTAATCTTAATCACAGATTTCTCTTTGTTGTTCAGCTTGTCAAGAAAACGTGTTTCATGCCCATCATTAGGCCTTTCAACATCAAAATCATGTTCAAGATTTTTAAATAAAGCGTCTATATTATTTTTGCTCATAATCTGTTTTTTTAATGCTCAATAACCATTTGCAATTTTTTTCTTAATTGCTCCTTAGCTCTTGATATTGTTGTTCTACAATTAGCGTAAGATAGCTTCATAATCGAACTAATTTCCTCATAATCATAACCTTCAATAAGGTTTAATGTTAAAGCAATTTGGTAATTATCTTTTAATGTTTTCATGGTATTTAAAACCTGTTGCGCTTTTAAATTCGTAAACTCATAATCACTTTCAATACCATCAGAATCTGCTTCAACTTTATACAGTACATCATCTAAAGAAACCGCGTTGTATTTGTTATTCTTTTTATAATGATATATGCTATTATTTATAACAATTCGTTTTAACCACGGACCAAAAATTTTGGCATCTTTTAAACTTTCCAACTTTGTAAACGCCATTAAAAATGAGTCTTGCATTATATCCTCCGCTTCAAAATTGTTTTTTACAATTCTAAAAGATGCGTTGTACATAGCCTTGTAATATCTGTTATAAATTTCCAATTGTGCCAATTGGTTTCCAGATTTACAAAGGGCAACGAGTTGCTCAGTATTTAATGTGGTTGGTGTCAAAAAAACAAATTGTTATAATAGAGATAAACGTTTTATTAAATTGTTACAGTTTTCTAAAAAAAAATAAAAATTATTTGGGCGTTCCCCCGAAAAGGGGTCGGGCTTTCCGTTGCAAGTCCTCGCTCGTGCCTCGCTGTGGGCTTTCCACTGCAATCCCTAACGCGGGTACTTTTGCTAGCAGCTGTATATAATCATAAAATGAAGTTTTATCAACAAACCAAAAGCACCAAAAAAAATCCTACGTTCAAAAAAGAAAGTAGGATTTTAATAGTATTATAAATGTGATTTATTAAGACTCTGTGGGCTTTTCAGCTTTTACAATCGAAATTTTCAATTCTTCCGATTTCTTGTCTAAATCTATTTTTATGTTATCACCATCTTGAAGATTTGATGCTACAATTTCTTCAGCTAAAGCATCTTCAACATATTTTTGAATCGCTCTTTTTAAAGGCCTTGCACCATATTGCTTATCAAAACCTTTTTCGGCAATATAAGCTTTTGCAGTATCCGTAAGCGTTAAGATATAACCTAAGCCTTTTATTCGTGTTAAAAGTTTTTCTAATTCAATATCAATAATTTTATTGATATCTTCTTTCTCTAAAGGATTAAACACAACCACATCATCAATTCTATTTAAAAACTCTGGAGCAAACGATTTTTTAAGCGCGTTTTCAATCACTCCTCTCGCATTAGCATCTTCTTGTGCTTTTTGCGATGCGGTTCCAAAACCAATTCCTGTACCAAAATCCTTTAGTTTACGGGCACCAATATTCGATGTCATGATAATAATGGTATTCCTAAAATCAATTTTTCTGCCTAAACTATCTGTTAAATACCCATCATCAAGTACTTGCAACAGCATGTTAAATACATCTGGATGTGCTTTTTCAATTTCATCTAAAAGAATAACCGCGTAAGGTTTGCGTCTAATTTTTTCGGTTAATTGTCCACCTTCTTCGTAACCAACGTATCCCGGAGGTGCACCAACTAATCTGGAAATAGCAAATTTCTCCATGTATTCACTCATATCGATACGAACCAGTGAATCTTCGCTGTCAAATAACTCACGAGATAATACTTTGGCCAACTGTGTTTTACCAACACCGGTTTGTCCTAAAAAGATAAATGAGCCTATTGGTTTGTTCGGGTCTTTAAGTCCCGCACGATTACGTTGTATCGCTTTAACCACTTTAGCAACAGCTTCATCTTGACCAATAACTTTACCTTTAATTAAGTTCGGTAATTCGGCAAGTTTATTAATTTCTGTCTGTGCAATTCTGTTTACGGGAACACCGGTCATCATTGAAACCACATCAGCCACATTATCCTCCGTTACAATTTCACGGTGCTGTTTGGTATCTTCTTCCCATTTCTCTTGGGCAATAGCCAATTCTTTTTCTATGCGTTTTTCATCATCACGAAGTTTAGCAGCTTCCTCATATTTTTGCTTTCTAACAACGGCATTCTTGGTTTCCTTTATGGCTTCCAGTTGTTTTTCAAGTTCAATAACCTGTTTAGGAACATCAATATTGGTAATATGTACACGAGATCCCGATTCATCCAAAGCATCAATAGCTTTGTCTGGTAAAAACCGCTCCGTCATATACCTATTGGTTAATTTCACGCAAGCTTCAATAGCTTCAGGTGTGTAATCAACGTTATGATGCTCTTCGTATTTACCTTTTATATTGTTAAGTATTTCTATAGTTTCTTCAACCGTAGTAGGCTCTACAATGACCTTTTGAAAACGACGCTCCAAAGCACCGTCTTTTTCAATATATTGTCTGTATTCATCTAAAGTTGTGGCACCAATACATTGTATTTCACCACGCGCTAAGGCTGGTTTGAACATATTTGAGGCATCTAAACTTCCAGTGGCACCACCAGCACCAACAATAGTATGGATTTCATCAATAAACAGAATAACGTCATCATTCTTTTCAAGCTCGTTCATTACGGCTTTCATACGTTCTTCAAACTGTCCACGGTATTTTGTTCCAGCAACTAAACTTGCCAAATCTAAAGTCACTACACGTTTGTTGAAAAGGATCCTAGATACTTTTCGCTTAACAATTCTAAGCGCTAAACCTTCTGCGATAGCCGATTTACCAACGCCTGGTTCTCCAATTAAAAGTGGGTTGTTTTTCTTTCTTCTACTTAAAACCTGTGAAACACGTTGTATTTCTTTTTCCCGGCCTACTACAGGATCCAATTTACCTTCGTCAGCCATAGCTGTTAAATCGCGCCCAAAATTATCTAAAACAGGGGTTTTAGACTTCTTATTCGTTTTTCCTGCGGGTGCATTAAAAATATTGTCTTTTGTTGCGTCGTCCTCAGGATTGGAATCATCGTCTTGAAAAGCTTCCGATTTTGGTTCTATATAATTATTGTCGTTTGTAATCATGAATTTAAATTGTTCTTTAACATTATCATAGTCAACTTTAAGCTTATTTAAAAGCTTGGTAGTGGGGTCGTTTTCATTTCTTAAGATACAAAGCAATAAATGCGCTGTATTAATTGATGTACTTTGAAATAGTTTTGCCTCTAAAAATGTGGTTTTTAAAGCGCGTTCTGCTTGCCTTGTTAAGTGTAGGTTCTTTTTTTGATTTGAAGCTACTGTAATGTTTGGGTTAGCAGGACTCAATATTTCTACTTTACGCCTTAAATGATTTAAATCAATATCTAAAGCGTTTAATATGTTTATTGCCTTACCGTCACCATCACGCAAAAGCCCTAGCATTAAGTGTTCAGTGCCAATAAAATCATGGCCCAAACGCAACGCTTCTTCTTTGCTGTAAGCAATAACATCTTTTACTCTTGGGGAAAAATTATCATCCATGTGTGTGTCCTTTCTGCATTAAAAATAGTAAAACATTTTACTAAAGGCAAAAACTATACCTTAATTTATGTGTAAAATGCTAATTGACGAAAAAAACTTTATAAAATCAAAATTTTTAAGAGTTTACTTATTAACTAAAAAACACCTTAAAATTGTTAATAAAAAACACGAAAAAACACGCTTGATAGTCTTACTATGACTGTTGAAATAGTTATATTAGCATGTTTTGAAATACTTAAAAAATTAAACTAAATTTTATATGGCAGAAGGAGAAAAACTCATTCCAATTAACATAGAAGATGAAATGAAATCGGCTTACATTGATTATTCAATGTCAGTCATTGTGTCACGTGCTTTACCAGATGTTAGAGATGGTTTAAAGCCAGTTCACAGACGCGTACTTTATGGCATGCACGAACTGGGTGTTAGAGCAAATTCAGCACATAAAAAATCAGCAAGAATAGTTGGGGAAGTTTTAGGTAAATATCATCCACACGGAGATACATCGGTTTATGACGCTATGGTGCGTATGGCCCAAGAATGGAGCTTACGTTATATGCTAGTTGATGGTCAAGGAAACTTTGGCTCTGTTGATGGTGATAGTCCTGCAGCAATGCGTTATACAGAAGCAAGAATGCAAAAAATATCTGAGGACATGTTGGCAGATATTGACAAGGAAACGGTAGATCATAAATTAAATTTTGATGATACGCTTCAAGAGCCAACTGTTTTACCAACCAGAATCCCAGGGCTTTTGGTTAATGGAGCTTCAGGTATTGCAGTGGGTATGGCTACCAATATGCCACCACATAACTTAACAGAAGTTGTTAATGGAACAATTGCTTATATTGAAAATACAGATATTGAGATTGACGAATTAATTCAGCATGTAAAAGCACCAGATTTCCCTACAGGTGGAACCATTTACGGTTATGATGGTGTTAAAGAGGCTTTTCAAACTGGCCGTGGTCGTATAGTGATGCGTGCCAAAGCCATTATTGAAGAAGTTGCTGGTCGTGAATGTATTATAGTTACTGAGATTCCATACCAAGTGAATAAAGCAGATATGATTAAGAAAACTGCTGATTTGGTAAACGATAAGAAAATGGATGGAATCGCTACAATACGTGATGAATCTGACAGAAATGGCATGCGAATTGTTTACGTTTTAAAACGTGATGCCATTCCAAATATCGTTTTAAATAAATTATATAAATATACGGCGCTACAGTCTTCATTTAGTGTAAATAACATTGCATTAGTAAACGGGCGACCACGTTTGCTCAACTTAAAGGAATTGATTCATTATTTTGTTGAGCATAGACATGAAGTTGTTGTGCGACGAACGACTTATGAATTACGTAAAGCGGAAGAAAGAGCCCATATTTTAGAGGGATTGATTATTGCTTCTGATAATATAGATGAAGTTATTAAAATAATCAGAGCGTCTTCAAACGCTGATGAGGCTAGAAATAATTTAATTGAACGCTTTAAACTTTCAGAAATTCAAGCGAAAGCCATTGTAGAGATGCGTTTGCGTCAGCTTACAGGTTTAGAGCAGGATAAATTGCGGACAGAGTATGATGAGTTAATGATTACCATTGAAGATTTAAAAGATATTCTAGACAAGAAAGATCGTAGAATGGATATCATTAAAAACGAACTGGAAGTTGTAAGGGAAAAATATGGTGATGAGCGTCGTTCAGTAATTGAGTATGCCGGTGGCGATTTAAGTATTGAAGATATGATTCCTGATGAAAAAGTAGTGATTACTATTTCCCATGCGGGTTATATTAAACGTACATCCTTAACAGAATATAAAACCCAGAATAGAGGAGGTGTTGGTCAAAAAGCATCAACCACGCGTAATGAGGATTTCTTAGAACATCTATTTGTTGGTACCAATCACCAATATATGTTGTTCTTCACTCAAAAAGGAAAATGTTTCTGGATGCGTGTTTACGAAATTCCAGAAGGCAGCAAAACATCCAAGGGTAGAGCTATTCAAAACCTTATAAATATTGAGCAAGATGATAAAGTGATGGCTTTTATATGTACCCAAGATTTAAAAGATGAGGATTACATTAATAGTCATTATGTCATTATGGCTACTAAAAAAGGTCAGGTTAAAAAAACATCACTAGAGCAGTATTCACGTCCAAGAACAAATGGTATAAATGCCATAACCATTAAAGAGGATGATGTTTTATTGGAAGCGAAGTTAACTACAGGCGAAAGTCAAGTTATGCTAGCACTAAAATCTGGTAAAGCCATTCGTTTTGAAGAAGCTAAAACGCGGCCAATGGGACGTGGGGCTTCTGGAGTAAGAGGTATTCGTTTACAAGATGAAAAAACCGATGAAGTTATTGGTATGATTGCGGTTGATGATATGGAAAGTGATATACTTGTGGTATCTGAAAATGGTTATGGAAAACGTTCAAGTTTAGAAGATTACAGAATTACCAATCGTGGTGGAAAAGGTGTAAAAACTATTTCTATTACAAAAAAAACAGGTAATTTAGTATCTATAAAGAATGTTACAGACGAGGATGATTTAATGATTATCAATAAATCTGGTATAGCTATTCGTATGGCTGTAGAAGATTTAAGAGTAATGGGAAGAGCCACACAAGGCGTAAAATTAATAAACCTTAAAGGAAACGATTCTATTGCAGCGGTTGCTAAAGTGATGCATGACGATGAAGAAGTTGAAGAAGTTGAAGATGAAGAAACTATTGAAAACACTGATGTTTCTGAAGATGGCACAACTCTTGATAATAATCTAGACGATAATAACACTGAAAATTAAACTTAATATTATTAAAAATGAAAAAACAAATTATTATAGCTTTAGCGCTTTCAATCAGTGCATTTTCATTTGCACAAAAAAAAGAATTGAGAACAGTAGAGAAAGCTATTAAATCTGAAAATTATGCTGAGGCTAAATCAGCTTTAAAACAGGCAGAAGCTTTAATGTCTGCCATGGATGAAGAACAAAAAGACGAATACTATTATCTGCAAGCACAAGCACTATTTGCTGGAGGAAAAGGTTCTGGCGCAGATATGGATACTGCTTTAGAAAGCTTAAACAATGTAAAAAGTGAGTATAAGTCTGAAATCGCCCAATTAAAGAATGAGATGACGAATGCCTTATTAAAAACAGGTAATGAGGCATACGAAAAAAAGGATTACTCAAAAGCCTCAAAATACTTTGAAAAGTCATATCGAGTTGCTAAAACAGATACCTTGTTTCTTTATTACGCAGCAGCTACAGCCGTAAATGTTCAAGAGTATGAGAGAGCATTGGATTTATATGAAGAACTTAAAAATTTAGGGTATACAGGCATTAGTACAGAATATTTTGCAACTAATGTAGAAACTGGTAAAGAAGAGGTTTTAGATGAAAATACTCGTGATTTATATGTAAAAGCTAAAAGCCATATAAAACCGGGTAAGCGTAAAACAGATTCTAAAAAACCTGAAATTGTAAAAAATATAGCTCTTATTTATGTTAGTAATGGAGATAATGAAAAGGCGATAGAAGCAATGAAAGAGGCTCGGGCGGAGAGTCCTGATGATGTTAATTTAATCCTTACTGAGGCTAACTTACATTATAAAATGGGGAATAAAGAAGAGTTTAAAGCCCTTTTGCAAAAAGCAACAGAAATGGATCCTAAAAATGCAGAGTTACAATATAATTTAGGCGTTATTTCTGCAGAATCTGAACAACCAGAAGAAGCAAAAAAGCATTATGAAAAGGCTATTGAGCTAAATCCTGAATACGTTAATGCTTATATAAATTTGTCAGCGCTAATTTTAGCAAGGGAACAGCCACTTATTGAAGAAATGAATGGCTTAGGTACTTCTAAGGCAGATAATAAACGTTATGATGAATTAAGAGAAGAACGTCAAGATTTATACAAAAAGGCTACTCCTTATTTATCAAAAGCTTTAGAGATTGATGCTGAAAATATTAATGCGGCTAAAACACTAATGAATATTTATAGTATATTAGGCGAAACAGATAAGTATAAAGCTATAAAAGCTAAAGTTGAAACCCTTGAAGGCGGAAACTAATTTCTAATATTTTCGATACTAAAAGTCTGTTTAAAAATCCGTTAATTATTTTTTTATGTCCCTTTTTGCGCATTAATCTGTTAAAATTTTGAACCGTAACTACAGCTATACTTAAAAATTTTACCTCATACTGCATCAAAAATGACCTATAATCCCGATAATTATCGGGACTAATCACAAATTCTTAAACAGACTCTAAAAAAGCCGCTATTAGCGGCTTTTTTATTTAGATGATTTTCTTTATGACGCGCAGTTTATGCGTATGTGCTTTTTTATCCACATTATAAATACCAGAATGGTCTAATCTGTCAATTCTAACTTTGCCATTAGCGTGAATGATATAATTGTCTTTCATGATAATACCTACATGAGTAATAATGCCTTCACTATTGTCAAAAAAAGCCAAATCCCCAGGTTCGCTTTCCTCTATAAAGCTTAAGGGGTCACCTTGCGTGGCTTGTTGTGAGGCATCTCTTAGCAATTTATAACCGTTGAGTTTATAAACCATTTGGGTAAACCCGGAACAATCAATACCAAAAGGTGTCTTACCACCCCATAGATAAGGAGCGCCTAAATAAATAAAAGCGGTTTGTATTAAGTTTTCTTTTTGTTTTATGCCTTTAACACTACTGCCATCATGTGAATGATTTAAAATAGATAAACCATTTAAAGAAGAACCCAATAGAATAGGGTGTAATTGTTCGTTTTTGTCTTGAATAAATTCTACTAAATCTATAGCTAATTTAGGAGCTTCTTTGTTTAGTAGTTTGTATTGGTCTTCAGCAATTTCAATACATTGTTTATTGTCAATCCAGCCTTCATAAGAATCAAAAGCTAATCTTATTTTATTCCAATTTTTGCGTTGTTCTAGTATTTTAAAAATTTCACCATATAATACTTGCGACACTAGTTCGCTGGTGTCTGCGGGTTCATTTCTAAGAGGAACAATACTTAAGTTACAAATTCCGTATTGCATTAATAAATTATCGTCGTTAAATATTTAAAAATGAAAATGGTCTTTTATTCATTTGAGTTTTTACTGCATACTGCCACTGCATACTGATAACTATTCGCGCTCTATAACAATTGCTGATGCACCACCACCACCATTACAAATAGCTGCAGCTCCAATTTTAGCATCATTTTGCTCTAAAACATTCAATAAGGTGATTAAAATCCTTACTCCTGAACAACCTAATGGGTGTCCAAGTGATACGGCTCCTCCATTCACATTTACATTACTATCATTAAGTCCAAGAATTTTCATATTGGCTAGACCAACAACAGAAAAAGCTTCGTTAAATTCAAAATAATCAACATCATCAATACTAATTCCAGCTTTATTTAGGGCTTTCGGAAGTGCCTTAGCCGGTGCCGTTGTAAACCATTCTGGTTCGTGAGCAGCATCAGCATAACTTTTTATGGTTGCTAAAGTTTTCAACCCTAATTCATCAGCTTTATCTTTACTCATTAAAACTACAGCACCAGCACCATCATTTATTGTTGATGCATTTGCAGCAGTAACTGTTCCGTCTTTAGTAAATGCCGGACGTAATTGTGGTATTTTATCCATTCTCACATTCTTGAACTCCTCATCTTCTACAACAACTATAGACGCTCCACGGCGTTGAGGAACTTCAACAGGTACTACTTCATTATTGAATTTCCCTGATTCCCATGCTGCTGCAGAGCGTTTGTAAGATTGTATGGCAAAGGCATCTTGATCTTCTCTCGAAAACTTATATTTATTGGCACAAGCATCAGCACAAATGCCCATGGCGTTTTCATCGTAAGCATCAACTAAACCATCTTTTTGCATTCCATCAACCAAAGTTGTTGGGCCAAATTTTGTACCCGTTCTAGCATATAGATAATGGGGAATTAAACTCATGTTTTCCATTCCTCCAGCCACTATAATATTGGCGTCTCCAAGGGCAATACTTTGTGCGGCTTGCATTACGGCTTTCATACCTGAAGCACATACTTTATTTATAGTTGTACAAGGCACTGAATTCGGGATACCTGCATAAATGGCAGCTTGTCTTGCAGGTGCTTGTCCTGTTCCTGCCTGTACCACATTGCCCATCAAAACTTCTTCAACTAATTCGGGGTTTAAATTAATTTTATTTAAGGCCCCTTTTATAGCTATAGATCCAAGCTTTGGGGCACTAATTGTAGATAGCGCTCCCATAAAACTACCTATTGGTGTTCTTGCGGCGGCTACAATAACAACTTCTTTACTCATTGCACAAATGTTTAGTTTAGTATAAGCGAAAATAATGATTTTTTGGTAGAAATATATAAGATTCCTTTTTGAACCCAACTCAACTTTTTCTATTTCCTGAAAAATGTTTAAAATTAGCTCATATTTCATCCATTTTCTTATTCGTAGCCCCGAAGCGTCGGGGCTATGCCTTTCAAAAATAGTTTCATCTGAACATCCCGATAGAATATCGGGATTCGGTTAAAAACAAAAAGTAAAGATGAGTTCATTATAAAAAATGGTAAACGGGCATAATTTTATTACTTTTGATTTACTGAATTAATTGAATGAAAGACTTTATAAATAAACTTTATAGAAACCACGCCTTAATATACAAAGTACTTTTGTTTATAGGTACCACATTTTTAATTGTGTATTTATTTCCGAAGAGTGGAAAGTTTAAGTATAATTTTGAAAAAGGTAAACCGTGGCAATCTGAAAGTTTACAAGCACCTTTTGATTTCGCCATAAAAAAAACGGAAGAAGAAATTAATGCCGAAAAGGAAACTATTAGAAATAACGCTATATTATATTTTAATATAAACAGCAATGTTGTTGATAGTGTTAAGCAGGTCTATGAAACTGGGTTCTACAAAGTTTTTTCCGATTCCATTTCAAAAAAACAACTATCTAATATTTACAAAGCTGGAGAAAAAATTATTTCTGAGTTATATTCATTTGGGATTTTAACTGAAAGCTATAATTTTTCAGATGATAAAACAGTAGGTATATTAGATGGTAGGGTAGAAACTAAACGAACCGTTTTTTCAAATTTAATAGAACAAGATGATATTATTTCCACTATTGATAAAGTTTTAAGAAACCTTAATTTAATAAAATATAAAACAGATTTTGTAGCATTATTTTTTGATTTAATAGAACCTAATTTAACTTACGATAAATCTTTTACCGAGAAGGTTTTACGAGAAGAACAAACCTAATCTCGCATCAAAAAACGCCTTTAACACTAAGGGCAAAACACAA
>CAXBID010000027.1:0-23236 GCA_963975495.1 uncultured Flavobacteriaceae bacterium
TTCCCTTACTGGATTTGACTTAGTTTTTAATCAGTAAACTTGCGGATTTAAGGTTAAATAATAAATCTTGATACATGTATTCAATATCAGTATCATCATCTGAACCCCAAACCTCACCTTCATCCCTAAAAACAAAATCTATAGTAGGGGATAAATCACTAGGAAATCCTTGCCCCCAAATACTCGGTTGATCTGCTTTTCCCCAGTCTTCTCTTGTATAAAAATCGCCTGTCTGAAATTCGCCAATGTTTCCTACTTTATCCATTTCGGTAACCAAGCCAGTCCAATTCGCTATAGATTGTCCTAGCCAGAAACCATATAGTTTATCTAAATATGCTGTTCTTGAAATGACTAAATCTGATGATTTTGGTGAATAATCTCTATAAGACAAGTTGGAATCAATAATAAAATTATGGTTCCTTTTTTTGATCGCATTATTACAAGATATACAGCTAGAAAAAATTACTATAAAAGCTGAAAGCCATTTCATCCTTTCTTTAAATTGAAAATATTGAACCATTATAATTGAAGACTAATTACGCAAAGTATAAAGTTATACTATTTAAAATAGCGATCTTAAAATGTTACAAATAAATTATACTCTTAACCACTGAATTTATATAGAATTATCATTGAAATACGTGATACTAACTAAAATGAATTTAGCTACTCTTCTTTTTCCTTAGTAAAATAGCCCAATCCATATTGGTCTCCGACGGTGGCTTCCCAATCTCAGATTCTTTGCCTCCCTCAATTTTGATTACTGAGCCTTTCTGAAATGCTCCCCCTTTTCTTGGGTTATACCAAAGTATCTCGAAATTACCTGTTTGATCTTTTAAGTCGATAATAGCCTTTTCTCCATTTAAAAGATATACCAAATACGTATCACCGTCCTTTCCGAAACAAAAACCTGAACCGATTATAAGCTTTTCATCCATATTAACCATTTCTGGATAGGGGAGTGTCTCAAAAAATTCTTTGGCAATGGCGGATTGACCCCACATCTTGCTACGACTTCGTAAATCTTCTGCGTTTAAGTCATTTGGTGGCTTTAGCCATCCAAAATACCATTCAACACCAGCACCACCAGCAGTCAAGGTCGACCACAAAACATGAGTTCTTAAAGAGTCTATTCTTGTATTATTATCGTCATCAGGAGCACCAGTATGCCAAGGCCCAATTTCATCCATTGTAACAACCCATGGCTTTTCTGATTGTTTGGATAAATTGACATATTTTTTTATATCATGATGAATGTCGGTTATATTACCTATTTGCATAGAAACTCCGTCTAATTTGTTGTAGCCAACCAGTTTTTTTAGGATATCTTCACGCATAAAATCTTCTGGTAGTGTGTGAATGACGACAGGATTTTTATAAGGGTCATTGTCTTTGATATACCGAATCATTGCATAACGTTGCTGGTCATTTTGTGCATGTGGCCACCAAGGTGCCGAACCGTTTTCCTCACCCATATTCCAAATGATATTTTTGTGATGTGAAAACCGAGCGATAAGTTCTCTGTAGTATAATTTTCTTTCAACTCCTGTATTTCCATCATCTAAAATGAGTTCATTCTCTTTTTCTTGCGTAACTAATTGGATTATAACTCCTAAATTTTCTGCATGTGAAAACACAATATCCCACTGTGCTAATTTACTAACATCATATCTCAAGAAATCTGCCTTTCTATGACTTAGAAACGGCCAAACATCTCTTGCATCTCCCTCTATGTTAAGTGTGAGAGCATAAATGGAATTCATGTTTTGGTCAGCCAGATAATTCAAGGCGCCTATAATTCCTTTACCCTTTCCATTCTGCCATGTGGGGTCACCATCTTTCCAGTCTTTAACATGCGGTTCCCATGTTTTGAGATATCTCTTTTCAGAATCATAGGAGTAAGTACTGTCAATATCAGCGAATGCTAAAAAATTTTCTGGTGAATTTGTTCCCATTTTTAAAATTGGTTGTCCGTTTTTAGTATGGAAATAGCCGCTATTATGATGTTGAAGTCGGCCTCGTTTAGCGAATAATTTAGCATCAGGTTTAGCAGGTAAAACCTTTATAACCCCTTTTTTATCATGATGTTTTTCGATAGGAACTCCAGAGTATTTATCTTCCGAGATCGATAGATTTTTGCCTTTTTTAAAATATACATGGTAGGTCCATTCTCCAACTTGATCTGGAGTAAACATAACCCTCCAAACACCTCCAGATGAGGCGCTGGTTTCGGCAGCATTACCATCTGCTGCATAAAACCCAGGAACAGATAACCGACGATTACCTATGCTAAAGTCAACTTGTATTTTATAATCCGTAAATGGATTCACGGGAGCGGTTTCACTAGTTGATGATATAGCAAAATCCAAATTAAGTGGTTCATTCTCAAAAAAATCGTTGTTCTGCCCAAAAAATAAAATTGGGAATATTATATTAAGTAAAACAAAATAGTTTCTAATAACCATATTTATATATTTTGTGAATTTTTCTACGAACAACGTCACAATCTTAAAAAAATTTAGGGTCAATAATTCCAAAAAAACCTTTACAACTTAAGCAAAAATGGCTTATCACTCATTCCATAAATCAGGAATCAATTCATATCCGCAGGGATTCAAAGGTATTTGATTATAAGGCTCTACTTTTTCCGAATGCACATCATATAATCTTTTGGCTGTTTTTTTAATTGCCAATACCATATACTTATAAGGACGATCGGTAACATCTACTAAACCACAATTATAGTTTTCGCCATCGTAGCGTCTTCCAGTTAAATCCTGATCAGACCATTGAAAATAGCCTACCCCAATTAAACCAGGGTGATCAAAAGCTTGTTCTGTGTATAGCCTGTAGGCCACTCCTCGTTCTTTTTGGTTTTCAACCTGTACCAACGCCTGCGCCATACCTCTATCTACAGTTCCTGTGTGATATTCGCCTATAATCATGGGTAGCCCTGTTACATTCAAAACCCTATCCATATCTTCTTTAGGAGGCGTTAAATCATAACAATTAAAACTGAAGACATCAAAGACTTCTTTACAAATTTCTAACATTTCATTTTCTGGAATTTTTCCAAATCGGATTCCGAGGGTAAGATGGTTAGGATCATGTTTTCTTACGGCTGCCTCTACAGTTTGAAGAAATGTTTTGAAGCTGTCATAAATAAATACTTTTCGTCTTTCGGGGGTATCCCCATTGGCTAGGAAATTGTTTAAAGCAATTTTAATGGGCATATTACTGGTTGCGTTTAAAATTAAATCACACAATCTAGATTCTTGACCCAACCATGATGGTTCATTACCTGTAAAGTAACCAATAAGCCATGGGTTGTCTTTGTATAGAGCTACATACTCCTGAACTGCCTTTTCAATGTTAGATTCAAAATTAGCAGCATATACATCTGTAAGGCCCATAATACTTTCGCCAATCCCAAGCCCCCTTAATTGTAGCATAAATGGCTTTTGATTCATGTTAATAATGTCTCTACTAGACCAATTAGCAATTGTATTTAACCCCCAATTCGTCATTCTGCTGATAATCATGTCATTTGATTTAGTAGTATAGTCTTCTCCAAATCGACGGAATAAATTCCAGGTTCCGAAGGATACAGAATTTGGGTTAGAAGGGTTATACCCAATACCTTCCGGTGGCATTTGTTTGATAAAATTGGATCGTTTATCCAAACGATGCACATCGCCTCCATTGCCTGGTTCTATACAATCTACGCCCAAGGATAAAAACTGATAACCATCTGGATCTACGAACCACCATTTTCCATCAACTTTTTCGGTTCTAAAAAAACCTGTCGCCTCTACTTGGGCATTTAGATACCCCCCGTATTTTGAATAGTTAAAATCTTCTTTTAGGCTCAAGTCCAATTTTTCGGCCTCCCATTCTGATTTCAATTGTTCAATGGATTCAATTTTTTCTTCAAAATCAACCAAATTTGATTGACCAAACTCATCAACAACAGGTGCTATACCAAGGTATTGATCCCCAGGATCATTTTTGTGCAAACTAATAGTGCGCAATTCAAAAGAAGGGTTTCCTATAGGAACGTGCATTCTAATCCCAATGGAATCAACGCCTTTTAACGGGCCACGCTTTCCGCCCAGATTGAACCAGCCCGTATACCGTGGTTGGTTCATTGTGCCAGCAATATCGCTTGCTGGATCAGGCAGTTGGGTATAAAACCGTAAAGGAATGGCCAGTTTGTTCCAGCCATTGGGCACATAGCTCATTACACGTATTTCATTATAGCCTTCGTCGGTTGTAAAACCAACTTGAAACCGTTGGGGTGTAGTAATCATCATTTCCAGGACCACAAAATTATAATCGCTCCAATCCGTTTCAAGCCCCGGGCTTATATCTTTTATTGCAAATTTTTGTCCTGAAACTTTTTTGCTGCTATCAAATTGAAGTTTAAAATGTTTTTCCGTCGCCTTATTGCAAGACAGACTTAATAAACACACTAAAACGAGATAGACAATCACAGATGGAATTTTGGATATAAGTTTCATGCTTTTTATTTAAACTTGAGGAAATTATTATTAAATTAATCTAATTCAGTGTTGGCCCATAAATTACTTACTGACAATTCTACCGCTTTGGTTAAATCTTCTTTTGCTTTTGCTAATTGCCCTAAACCTTTATACCCGAGACCGCGTAATGTATAAGCTCTTGATTCTTTAATATCTTCACTTTCCTTTTCGCCAAAAATGGCAAAAAACCCATCAGCTACGTCATTATTGGCGTTTAATATTTTATCACCTTCTTCAATCAATTCATTAAAAATACGGTTGGCCTCAGTTTTGTTATTTAACCTTAAAAAACTTAATCCCTTATAATAATTCATTATTCCAGATCGCTTTGATGTTTCTTCATTAATTGCCAAATTATAAAATTCTTTTGCCATTCCTTTATTATTTAATGCATCATACGCCCTAGCAATAAAATAGTTCACTTGAACATCTCTGTTTCCTGAACGAGCACTGCCAGCCTCTTCATCAGGGACTTGGGCCATTAAAAAATGATCAAGTGCTTTTTGATACTCTTTTTTAGCCATATATTTTAATCCCAATGCTAGTTGTGCATCGATAATGACTTCACGAACCCTTGAACTTCCTTCGCGATAGCTAAATGCCTTCCCCTTTAAAAGCGCAACAGATTTTTCGGGCTTCCCCGCTGACGTAAACACCATAATTTGACGAACAAATGCATCATCCCGATTATTTACAGCCTCTTCATTTCCTTCAAATAATTTTAGTCTAGTCTTAATGGAGCTATTATTTAACTCGTATAAATTATCGAGTTCAGTAAACAAAATAGCATCATGATTATCAAGCTCAATCGCTTTTTCATAATAAGGAATGGCTTTTGAAACATCTTTATAATGTCTATAATACCCCCATCCTAAGTTACGATATGCCATGGCTAAATCTGGTTCATTTTTTACAGCGCTTCCCCAATATTCTATAGCCTTTTCGGGTTGTTTATTATAAAGAATATTACCGAGGTAATAATTGGCTTTCCCATCATTCGGATTATGTTCTAAAGCCTTATTTAGTACTTTAACAGTTTCTAAACGATAAGGAAAACTGTAATCTGTAGGCAGAGCCTGTGCTTTTTTAAATAGTTTTATAGCTTCATCTTTGTTACCAAATTCACTATGGATATATCCCAAGTAATAAGTAATAATTGGATCTTCTCCTTTGTAAGTTAACAACACATCCTGCGCCTCAGTTAGCATGCCCTCATTTATATAGCCAACAGCAAGCTCAAGATAGTTTTGATTGAAATTCCTCATTTTTTTTGTAAATGAAACCATTGCTTTTTGTACCTTCTCATTGTTTCCCGAGGCTTTTGCTACTAAGTAAATTTCATTGGCAACCCTAAAGTTAAGAGGGTCAATTTCTGCAATATTTGAAAGTGTTTCATTTGCACCATTAAAGTTCCCTAATTTTCTTTGAATAGAAGCTTTTAAACCAATAGCACGGGTATTTCTAGTATTAGTAGAAAGCGATTCATTTATTTGATGTAGTCCTTTTTTAAAATCTTCTTTAATACATGAAATCTGTGCCAATTCAAAATAAGCTGCCGAATGGAAAGCATAATCCCAAGTTGCCCGGTAAAGCGTATCAACAGCTTCATCATAAAGCTCCAGAGCTTTCAATGTTACCCCTTGAAGATATAGGGCTTCTGTGTTTTTAGGACGGGTATAATCCGTTGTTATTCTTTTTATTGCTGTAGAAAAATATGTTCTCGCCGTTTCGTAATCACCATTTTTAAGATATTGATTACCCATTGCTGTATTGGTGCGACTATTTGATGGATCGCGTTTTAAGGCTTCCTTATAATAGAGGTCGGACTTTTTGTAAAATTGCTCCATTCTACTTCCTGTTACATATAGCTCTTCTACTGTTTCTATATCTTCAGGCAATGGTGGTCTTTCAACTTCTTTAGGTAATTCTGTTGGTTTTTTCTTTTCAAGAGGCTTGTATGATATGATAACTTTATTGGTTTTTAAATCAATCATTTCAGTGTATAAATCGGTCAAAACAAAATCAGCTTTCATCTTAATCGATTCCGCAAATGCTTTATGTGGAGAGATTTCCAAGTCCTTTTGAAAAAGGATATTGTCACCCTTTTTAAGAATAATTCGGGCACTTTCTAGTTTTTGTGTAGAATAATATCCAAGAAAAACGTTATTCCCTTCTCGCTTTTCTAGATTAACAGCGGCATCCAAATTGGCATTTTTAAAACCTTCGATATCCCTTACTGGGTACCAGTATTGTTTCCATCTTTTAACCTCATAAGGTTTAATCCATGTGTAATCTGGTTGATTATCGGAATAGGCACCTACCATAATTTCTACATAAGGGCCACTGGTTTCAGTCAATCTTCCTTCTGTGGCTTGCCCTACAGGACCAGACCCCCATTCCCAACATTTGGCTCCTTTAATAATATTGTGGTCTCCAATATGTACAGTACCACTATTTGTTCCGTGGTCATACCCTCCCATAAAATCTTCCTTCAAATCCCAAGCAAAAAATGAGGCCGATTGTTTTACATTTTTCCACCAACTAATATCGACACCTTCAGTAAAATCTTGACCTACATATTCTTCTGTTGAAAAAGGCCATTGCGTAAAATCATTTTTAGAATGAAATGTTGCAAATTCTACACTAGGCGGAAATATGATTTGATAATTTTCATTGGTATGTGCAGCAGCATTTGCCCAATATAAAAATGTATTGGTGTATGGGGTTGGATTATATAGAGACAATTCTGCCTCAAAATAAGATTTGCCCGGACGCACTGTAACACCCACTGTCCACCGCATGCGATGACGCGGTTCGGTTTCACCTATAAATATGGTTTTGCTTCCATCTTCATTTTCAGCCATGCTATAATCCATATCCAGCATGGTTGATGCCCGATGATGATGAAATACACACCATTCTATCCCTCCGGATGTCCAAGCGCCGGTCATACCTATATTTGACGGTTTTACTTCGTTATTTTTATAAATAAAATTATAATCATTGGATTTATCGGTTGCGTAATACAATTTTCCCCCCATTTCAGGCGTAATACCTAATTCGATATAGTCGTTTTCAAGCTTTAAGGTTTTCCATTCCTGTGTTTCCTTTCTATTAGAAATGACATCATTTAACGCATAAGGATAAATAACTTTTCTAGCGCCCTGATAATTTTCTCCGGTGAAGAAAATAGGTGCCTTTTCTGCCGCTTCTACTTTATACGTTGGAAGCGTCCACATGTCTTCGACCATTTTCACTTGTGCTAAAAGGGTTGCACCTATGAAACACATAGATAAAACAAAAAATCTTGTTTTAATTCCGCTCTTGCTATTCATTATTACTGGCATTAAAAGTTATTGTTTTAAAAGAAAATGATATTGCCATTTTCTATTTATTTCATTTGCTTTAGATGAACCTTAATCCAAATATCAGATGGTCTATAAGCTAAAGCTTTTTCAAATTCAGCTTTGGCTTTAGTTTTATCATCAAGACCCTGATATGCTAAACCCGTAAGATAATGTTGCGTTGCCGCTTGGTAATCTTCTGATTGACCGCCTTCAAATTGGGTAAAAAACGTGCTGTTGTCCGCGCCTTGAGCATATTTCAACAATTTATTGAACAATTCCGTTGAAGCATTCTTTTGTCCAGTTATTTTCAATGCTAATCCTTGATAATATATGTACTCTGTGTCATCTCCTCTAAAAGGAATATTCATAGCTATCGCTTTTTCATAGTGCGCTTTTGCTTTAGCCTTTTCTCCCATATTATCATAAGTAAAACCTAATAGGTAATTAAATTGCGCCCATCTGGCCCTACCAAATCTACCCACAGGATAGTCTATAACCTTCTTAAAATTAGCTTCTGCTTTACTTAATTGCTTTGAATCAAGGTATTCCATACCTCTTAAAGTATACGCACTCAAATAAGTATCTTGCATTTCTCGTTCGCCTTCAAGTTGCGGAAACGTATTATTTTCTATAATATCGATGGATTCCTGATAATTTCCAACTTCTAATGCTCGGGTCGCAAAACGTAATAATGTTTCTGTTCGCATACGAGCCGTCTCATTATTGTCTTTCAACAATTCGTATTTTCTCTGCGATGACACCTTGTTTTTCTCATATATTTTATCAAGCTCAAAAAGTAAACGAGGATCATTTGGATTTAAAGCTACTGCTTTTTCATAACTTTTCATCGCCTTATTATTATCGTGATTTATTTCTTCGTAAGCTAAACCAAGATTGCGATGTACGATGTAAAATGAATTATCCAGTTCACGTGACAGTTCCCACATCTTAATGGCACGATTTGGCTGTAATTCATAAAACAAGTTCCCCAGGTAATAAGGTGCTTTTGCATCACTAGGGTTTACTGTCATGGCATGCTCAAGCACAACAATCGATTCCGCTCGATAAGGGAAGCTATAGTCGTGGGGCATCGTAGCTGCCTTTTTATAGTAATTTAAAGACCCTGCGGCATCTCCTAGTAAATGGCTGTAATAACCAAGGTAATAATATAGCATTGGATAGGTATTACCCACCAACTCCAATCGTATTAAAACGGCTTTAGCTTCTTTGAAAAGGCCACAATTGCCATAGCTGGTTGCAAGTTCAAGATAGGCTTCAACCTCATTGCGCATGAGTGCTATTAAATTGTTAAGTGTACGCGCTTCGTTTGAATCCGCTGTTTCCTTTTGATTAAGGTACAATTCATTTAGTGCCCAATGATTAAGTAAATCTTTTGAAATAAGCTGCTGAAGAATTTCTTTTGCTGAATTATAATCCCCTGATTTTCTCAGTAAAATTGACTTTAATATTAACATGTTGTCGTTTTCAGCATTTGTAGATAACGCTCTGTCTATATGCTCTAAAGCCTTGTCAATATCTCCTGCATTGCAATCCATTTCTGCTAATTGGTAATAGGCTGCTGAATGCCATGCCAAACTCCATGTTGCTTTATACAAATTGTCATAAGCATCTTTTGTTTTTCCCAGTGCTCGCTGTGTAATACCCAGATAATAAAGCGCTTCTCCGTCTTTGGGTCGTGTGTAATTCATGGTAATTCTATCGGCAGCCGTTTGGAGGTAAGCTTCGGCTTTTTTCCAGTCTTTTGCCTTAATAGCTAGTATGCCTAACTGGGTATTCACACGGTAATCGTTAGGATCTCTGCGAAGTGCTTCATCATAATAAGGCATGGGGTTAGAGGCATTGTAAAACTGATTAAGCCTAAGGCCTATGAGGTATAATTCTTCAATAGTTTTAACATCTTTTGGTGCTGCTGGTGGTTTGAGTGATTCTGGCATGCCCTCAGAAGGTGGGTGATGATCTTTGGGAGCAAAGCGCAATAGCATAGACCCATTAGCATCTATTAACGAAAGTGCTAAATCATCTTCAGTTAAAGTTTCCGATAATTTCATGTCATGTGAAAAAGGTTTATCTGGCCCAACATAGGTCACTTTTTCATAAAGTGTTTTTCCTTTCGATTCTAACCGCACGGTAGCATCTTGAACAGGAGACGTGGCATTTATTCTTATTTTCGCAACGCCATCATTTAGCTCTAGGTTCATTGCGCCTCTTTTATTGGCATATTTTAAACCTCCCAATTCCCGAATAGGAAACCATATCATTTTTCCGCTTTTCGATTCGTAGGGTTGAATCCAACTATAGTCTGGTTGATTATCGGTATAAAACCCCGCCATCAATTCGATATATTGGCTGGAATTATCGGTAAGCCCGCTATTGATTCTTCTTCCTGCAGGGTTGTTTCCATCAGCCCAATATTTCATGCCTGGCATGATGTGATGATTGCCTATCCAAGCTGTACCCGCTTGCTTGCCATGGTCGTATCCTCCAAAATAATCTTCCTCAGGTTTCCAAGAAAAAAAAGAAGATGGTACACCAACATTTTTCCATTTACTTATATCAACATTGGTATAGTCAAAATGATTGTAGTTGCCATCTGCTATAGGCCATGTAGTCATTTCCCTTTTGGCATGTTGTGTTACATACTGAACTGACGGCGGGAAAATAACTTGATATGTAGTATCTACATGAACAGAAGGATTGGTCCAAAATAAAAATGAATTAACAATAGGCGTTCTGTTTTGGGGTTTTATGGTCATTTCTACAATGGAAGACTTAGGGTAAACGGTATAACCAACTAAAGCCCTCATTCGGTGTCTTTTATCAGTGTTTGACACCCAAATCGTCTTACTTCCGTCTTTATGATCTTCGGTTGTGTAGTCCATTGGTTTCACTGTATTCGGACCATGATGATGCGGGAAACCCCAAGCGTTGGAACCAGATATCCAATTCCCAATCATTCCTATTAACGATGGTTTTACTACATCATTTTTATAAAACCACATGTAATCGTTTGTTTTATCTAAAGCATAGTATATTCGACCACCAAGAGAGGGTATAATCCCTAATTTGATAAACTCGTTTTCTACAGTGAGAATATCATAATCCATATTTTCCTTATCCGTGGTTAAGTTGTCGTCCATTGGGTAGGGATACATCCGTCGTTGCACGCCTTGATGGGTTTTTCCTTCGTAATACCTAGGCATCACATTGGGTTCTTCATTTTTATAAGTCGGCAGGGTAATGGTCTCTTCAGTAACAGTCAATTGCCCATATGAGCTCAAGCCAAAACCAAAAAGAAGAAAAAAAATAATACCTTGATACATAGCGTTTTTCATTTTCATAGTTTATTAGTTTTAGTGTTGTGAATGGTTTGAAATATATTATATTCTTTTTTTTAAAGTAATTTTATTTTGAAGACATCAGAATCTTAGTCTAAAACTCGATGTAATGAAACAGCGTCATCATTAATCGCAGAAATCAAATAATTAGTCTCGCCAATTTTTATTTTACCTATTTTTTTACAATCTCCTTTTATAAACAGGCCACTTTCCGCTGGTTTAAGTGCTTTCAGGTTTTCGATATTCTTATCAAAGGTAATTATGCTTCCGTAACTAGCATCATTTCTTGTCGTTTCAACTTCGGAAACATAGAGGTTTCCCGTAACAAGAATTTCTTTGATTCCATCTTGGCTAAAATCCTCGATAAGGATGTCGTTAATTGATGAAATTTGAGCATAATTAGGCAGTTTTATTTTCTTAAAGCGCCCATTGTCATTTTGTAAAATATAGGATGAAAACGTATTGGCATTTAATTCAAGGGCATCCTTTAAGCCCAAGTCTGAATATACATCTTCAACATTCGCAATGGCAAAACTATTATAATCTTTAAATTTCTCCTTTAATTCGGGTAATTGTTGCGAAGAACATTGTTTACCTCTTACAGGGTAATAATTGCCCCCTTGTGGATAACTTAAAACAATATCTGTACTTCCGGAATTATTAAAATCCTTGGTAAAAACCTTGAAAGGCTGATCTGTAGTTGCTTTGTATTTATAATTATCCCCAAGGTTTCCTAAAACCAGATCCATATCCCCATCATTATCTAAATCTTCCGTTTCAACAGAAAACCACCAGCCAAACATATTCTCCAACCCTAAGGTTTCATTTATAGCTTTATTAAATTGACCATTTTCATCTTGTAAAAGTACCCAAGGTTCCATCCATTCACCAACAAGTACTAAATCTGTTTTTTTATCCGAATTTATGTCTACCCAAACGGCATCCGTTACCATTCCAGAATCAAGCAATTCTGGTGATATCTGTTTTGTAACATCTTTAAAACTTCCGTTGTTGTTTTCATAAATAAAACTACCCTGTGATAATGGGTAATTATGAGGTAAATGCCTAGTGCCTACAAAAAGATCAAGATCTCCATCATTATCAAAATCCTGGGTTTTTACAATGCTTCCACTGGTCATATTATCTGGTAGCATATGTGTCCCGTCAATAAAATTTCCATTTCCATCATTAACAAGGAGTCGGTCTTTATAATTTTTATTCCCAGGCTCAAATTCATTCCCACCAGATACCACGTAAATATCAAGGTCTCCGTCATTATCAAAATCTAAAGAAATGGCATCAACATCTTCATTAATTTTATATGTTTCGAATAGTTCGTTTTCTTTTTTAACAAATTCACCGGTTATATCTTGAAAATAGAGCATGGCTTGGTTACCAGAACTTCCTCCAAAGAAAATATCATCTCTATGGTCATTATTAAAATCGGCAACAACCATGGCTGGTCCAAATTGGGACATTTTATGCGGTAATAATATTTGAACACCGAAATCGTCAAACCCGTTTTCTTTATGAATTAGATCTGCTAATGGATTTTCTTTTTCGCTAACGCTTTCAAACAAAGCAAAGCGGGAACTATCCGTTGTTTTATTAAAAGAAATGGCCTCTTTTTTATCTATAACAACCGTTTGATTTCCTGCTAGATTAGTCTTAGAAGTCACTTTCCCGTCTGGCCATGTTACTTGCAGCGTGTCAATATTTGTTTCTTCTCCCAATCCAAAATGTAAAATGTTAGATACGGTTGATTGATAACCTCTAACTGGCATTTGATCTAAGGTTTGAGTACTGTTTTTAGTAATTAATTTTAATCTTGCACCAAAACCATTTAAATTTCTTTCGTCCCCATGAAGTTTAACTTTTAAATAATTACTGTTCTCTTTTTCAGAACTCGTATTCTCATATATAAAAGCTTGCCGATCAATGTTATTAATTACGACATCTAGGTCTCCATCATTATCTAAATCGCCATAGGCCATTCCGTTGGAAAAACTTGGTTCAGCTATGCCGCCTGCAGTTGAAATATCTTCAAATTTTAAATCCCCGTTATTTTTAAATAGGTAGTTGGAGATGGGTTGAGAAGGTATCTTTTTTGATTCTTCAAGCAGATATTTAGGCGATGCAAAAGCAAGGCCTTTATTTAAACTATTGAAAAAATCTCGATTATTAATCTCCCTTCTTGTGCCATTTGTGATAAAAATATCTTTTTTGGCATCATTATCTACATCTAGAGCCAGTACCGACCAACTCCAATCTGTTGAAGACATACCTGCCATTTGGGAAATATCGCTGAAACGAGGAATACTGTCAATGATACCCGAGTTTAATTGTAATACATTGTGCATATACTGATAGTGTAAGCCATTATCTACTTGTGCCCAAAACAAGGGTATGTTCATGCTGGCCATATTCGCTTTAGACCGATAATTATCTTGAGGATTCATATCTAACTGTATAAAATCCATTAAGCCATCATCATTAATATCAGCAGCATCAGAGCCCATACTGTACATGGCGGTGTGATTTGTTGCTTTTTTAGCAATTTCCCTAAACGTTTTGTCTCCATTATTTAGATATAAAAAGTCTGGTGATCCAAAATCATTGTTTAAATAGATGTCTTGCAAGCCATCATTATTAAAATCAATAACACTGGCACTAATGGTAAGCCCAAAATTAGATAGTCCTGATTCCTTGGTTCTATCCACAAATTTACCGTCGATGTTTTCATATAAATGATCTGAATCGAATTCATTTATATTATCCATTTTATATCTATAGTATCTGGGTTGGGAATTAAATTTTGTTGGTGAATAGTTAATGACCAAAAGGTCTAAATCTCCATCTGCGTCATAATCAAAAAAAGTGCCTTGATAACTATAGCCTTTATCGGCAACTCCATAAGCTTCTGCTGATTCGGTAAAAGTTAAATCGCCATTATTAATATATAATTCATTCGTGCGCGGCTCAGAAGGTCCCGCTACCGATAGATAAATATCCATCCAACCATCAGCATTAATATCAACTAAAGACACACCAGTGTACCATCTATTGTCTCCAGTTACACCCGCTTTTTCGGTCATGTCTTGAAATTTAAAATTCCCATTATTAAGGTACAATTTATTAGACACCTGGTTTCCAGTAAAAAACACATCTTCCAGCCCGTCATTATTAAAATCTCCTATTGCGGAACCGCCTCCCATGTATAGGTAGGGATAGGTAAAATAATTCAATGCCTCTGATTCTTCAATCTTGTTTATAAACGATACCTCTGAAACCTCAAGTGGTATTACTTTAAATATTTGATTTTCCTTCTTCGTGGACGTATTACAACTCACGAAAAGAATCCCTAATAAAATTACAAGTGTTTGTTTCATTTATTTTGTTTCACTAATTGATATTAAAAAAACCTCCAGCTTATTTAATAAATAAGTTGGAGGTAATTATAATAAACTCTATTTTAAAACTTATTTATTTCTGTAAACTTGGGTTAATAGATACATCGTTTGCAGGTATTGGGCTCCAAGGAAATGCTTCTGTTAAAGTTGGTGATGAACTTAACGCTGCAGGTTCAGCTGGTGATCTTATAGCATTTACTTCATCCAATGTTTCGGTTCTAACAATATCGTACCATCTGGTCCATTCTCCTGCTAATTCCCAAGCTTTTTCCCAAACAATATCTTCCCATGTAGCGGAAGTCACATCAACCGATGCATCTGGAACTGTTGGCGGTAATCCAGCAGCTCTTCTTTTTACCTGGTTTATTGCGCTTAATGCACTCGCATCAGAATTATTACCTGTCGCTCTAATTTGAGCTTCAGCATATATTAATAATAACTCTGAATACCGCAGGTAATTAATATCCTTATTAACGCTACCAAAATCCTGCTCACCAAATTTCTCTTTAGAATATTGTGGTGGATTTAAAACATCTTCAAAATCGTCTGATTCATCATCTGGTGTTTCATTGTTATTAATAAATGTTGTATCAAAAGTGAAATCTTTACGAGTTCCTGCAGGAAAATTTGCAAAAAATGTTATTTCTACTACCTTATCTCCAAATAAAATAGCCTCAGCTTGATAGTTTCCAGCATTCCATCCATCCAATGGCACAAATGCAGGAAATGCAATAATCGCTTCCGTGTTTCCATTTTCGTCAAGATTGTTTTCTTGTTTACCCATAATGCCCCCTAATTCTTCTTCTAACTCATAAGGCCCATTATCTATCACATCTTTTGCTTCTGCTGCTGCCAAGGCATAATTAGCCGTGTTTTTTAGTGGGAACCCCGCTGTAGTTAGATATACGTTAGCTAATAATGACTGTACCCACCATTTATTAGCTCTGTATGTACCATTTACAGAAACAGGACCAAGGTTGTTTTTGGCATAAATTAAATCTGATATAATTAGATCATATATTTCTTGAAAAGATGCTAAGGGCTCTTGACCCGTAATTTCAGCTTGAGAAGTAATAAGTGGTACCGTACCCCAGGTACGTACCAACTCAAAATATATCAATCCTCTTAAATAATGGACTTCCCCTAGAGATCTTTCTAACGATTCTAAATCAACACCTTCAACAATGGTACGCATTTGCGCTTCATTGTCTAAAAACGTGTTAGCCGCACCAATTATTTCCCATAACTGATTCCAACCATTAGTTTGCCAAGTATTTGTGGCCAATGGCACCATTTGGTCGTACTCTAGATAAAATGTCTTATTAGAACCTGTAACGGCGGTTCTATCATCTGCAGCCCAAAAGTGACAATAATTTTCACTGTTGGCAAACAATTTATCTAGCAATACAGAATAGACCCCTAAGGTTCCGGTCTCTATATCTGCTACACTACTATAAAATTGCTCAGCTGCTAGCTCGCCTTGTGTATCAATAGGAAGATCGTCACAAGAAATAAAACTCACTACAAGAACGGATAAGCACATTATCCTTCTTGTATAACTCATTAATTTTTTTTTCATTTTCATTTTTTTAAAATTTTAAATTTAAACCTAATGTAACAGTTTTTGATGTTGGTAAAGCCCCTATATCAACCCCTGCAAGTCTATCATCTTGACCACCATTATTAACTTCTGGGTCTAAACCAGAATAATCTGTAATAGTAATTAAATTTTGAGCACTTATGTATAACCTTAAAGAGTCAGCCCCAATAGATTCCAGAGCTTGAGAATCCCTTAAAGTGTAACCTAAAGATATGTTTTTTAATCGTAAGAACGAACCATCTTCAATAAATTCCGAAGATTCATTTTGTACATTGGTTGCAAGTAATGAAGGAATAGACCCCGATGTATTAGATGGAGACCATGTGTTTCTTAGTTCTGCAGACGTACCATAAGGAATTCTTCCATCACGGCCTAATATAAGCGAGCGTCCACGGTTATAAATATCATTGCCTGAAACACCTTGAATAAATAAATTTAAATCAAAGCCTTTGTAAGACATGTTACTGTTAATACCATAAGTAAAATCTGGATTAGCATCTCCAATAATAGCTTGATTATTTGGCTCACCCGTATCAGCATATATAGCGTTTCCAGTATTTGGGTCTACCCCTTCATAAACGAAACCATAAAATGTACCTATAGGCTCTCCTACACGAACAATAGTTGGTATTGGAATATTAGGACCTGCTACTAAGTTTGGAAATATTTCAGTTTCACCACCAATTAAACTTATAACTTCGTTTTTATTGCTAGAGATATTGGCACTCATCTCCCATGAGAAGTCCTCATTTTGTATGATTCTTCCTGATAATGTTAAATCAAAACCTTTATTTTCAACTTCACCGGCATTTATTACTTGGTCAACCCTCCCTGTAAATCGAGGTACCGGTTTTGTTAATAATAAATCTTTAGTGTTTTTTATATAGTATTCTGCAGACAATGTAAATCTGTTATTCAATATCCCTAAATCAAAACCGATATTTGTTTGTACAGTAGTTTCCCATGTAAGGTCTGGATTAGCAAGTCTGGTTCCAGGTAGTATCGCTGTAGATCCGCCTCCAGAACCACCAAAAGGAAGCCATGGGTTATTTCTTAATAAATTAAGCGCATCATTGGTTCCAATGAGTTCATTTCCAGTTTGTCCCCATCCACCACGAAGTCTTAAGTTACTAATGGTTTCAGATTTGAAAAAGTCCTCATTATTTATGTTCCAACCTAATGCAAACGAAGGAAATATACCGCTTTGGTCTTTTATAAAAACATTCGATTCATCATAACGAATAGATGCCGTTACTAGATATCTAGAGTCATAATTATAAGAAGCTCTACCAATAAGAGATCTTAAATTACGTTCTGAAGTACCACTACCAATTTCCTGATTATCTGCCAAACCTAAATTATCAAAACCCGTGCTGCCTGTAAAAAAACCTGTACCTAGTCCGAAAAAGTTAGTACTTAAACTCTTTCTTTTTTCAAAAATAGCAGTAGCTTCTATATTATGCTTTTCGTTAAACGTATTATCATAATTCAGCCTAAATGCGTATTGTGTGTTATTATTATTAATGGCTTCCTGCCTTGCTACTATATCTAAAGCATCAGTGGATGGCGGCGTGAAAGTTGCAACGGCGATGTTGGCATAATCTATACCCCCACTAACATTTAAGTCCAAGTTTTCTAAAAGATTATAGTTTAAGGAAACATTGGCCTGAACCCTATTTACAGTGCTTGTACCATTACTTTCATTAGCTCTAAATACCGGGTTTGTTAGTACAGAAGATTGAACCCCCGATGTTACCGTGGTTTGTCTATTATAGTTACCATTTGCATCAAAGATCGGTGTTGTTTTATCAAAACCTATCGCTCCTAATGCTAAGTCAGCACCAAAAATTGGATCATTATTTAACCCTTCTTGACGGATTAAGTTAAGGGAAGTATTTAATGTTAATTTATCTGAAAGATCTGCATTAATGTTAGACCTTAAAGCATATCTTCTAAAATTAGTGTTTATAGAAAGACCTTCCTGATCGAGATAGTTACCTGAAACAAAATAATTCATGTTTTCTGAACCGCCCCTGAAAGATAATTGATAATTTTGAGCAACTGCTGATCTGAATACTGCATCTTGATAATCGACCGAATTTGCTATTCTATTAGCTATTTTTTGTGGTGTGTTGAACTCTGCCAAAGGCCCCCCTGCCTGACCCGTGTTTAGAAAGTTTGCAAAATCAATAAACTCTGCTGGACTTAATAAATCTACATCATTAGAAGGATCAGAAAAGCTTACATAAGAACCAAATTCAACAATCGCCTTTCCTTGAATACCCTTTTTGGTTGTAATGAGGATTACACCATTGGCGGCTCTGTTGCCATAAATTGCAGAAGAACTAGCGTCTTTAAGCACACTAATAGATTGAATATCGTTTGGGTTTACCGAATTGATGTCTACATCTATAAGGCCATCAACCACAACAAGTGGCGAGTTAGAACCTGTAATTGAGTTACTACCCCTTACACGAATCTTAAACCCGGCGCCCGGTGCACCAGAACTTTGGGTAATTTGAACACCTGAGGCTCTACCCTGTAAAGCTTGATCCACATTTACCAAAGGAGATTTCTCAATATCCCTTGTTCCTACTACAGAAACAGCTCCTGTTAGATCTTCTTTTTTAACGGACTTACCATAGCCCACTACCACTACCTCATCTAGTAGAGCGGTGTCTTCAGTCAACAATACGTTAATAGAAGATTGACCCGTGTAATTAATTTCTTGAGTAACATAACCCAAAAACGAGAATACTAAAACATCTCCTGTGTTAACTGAGACCTCATAATTTCCATCAAAATCTGTTACGGTTCCAGTGGTTGTACCCTTGATTAGCACATTAACTCCAGGTACAGGACCCATAGCATCTGAAACAGTACCTGTTACGGTTTGAGCATACATAAAACTTCCAATAAGAAAGAACAATGGAAGAAGTAGCTTCTTTAGTAATTTGTTTTTCATAAAATAATTGATTTAAATTAGTTTGATTTTGTTTAGTTTTTTTGATAACCATAAATTTAAACAAAAACATGAGGAATTCACATTATCTGCCCCAACAAAAAGCATACACTACAAAAAAGTGCCCTAAATGTTGCTAAAATGGCAATAAACATGAGGGTTTTTTAGATTTTTTTTATATAGCCCTAATATTAAATAATCGTAAATGTTGTGGTAATGTATAGGTGCTTTGTACGTGTGTATTGCCCTTATATTTCCAAAATATAATCCGAAAGACTCGATTCATGCGCTAAATTCATCTTTTTTCTTAATCGGTAACGCTTTACTTCTACACTACGTGATGATATGTTAAGTAGTGGTGCTATTTCTTTTGAAGACAAATTTAAACGTAAATAAGCGCAAAGTCTTAAATCGTTTGATGTTAGCTCAGGATGCAATGTTTTTACTTTCTTCAAAAAATCTTTATCTGCATTATTAAAGGCTTCTTCAAAAAGGTGCCAATCATCATTATTGTTTAAATTTTGATCTATAATTTTTATAACACGTTTTAGTTGTTTCGAATCATCTACACTTATTAGCTCTTTTTTTATTTGATTTAAAAACTCATTTCTCTTAATTAAGCTCATTGTAGAGATACCCAACTCCCTATTTTTATTTTCTATATCCTGTCTTAACTTTTCGTTGTTAAAGCGCATCAACTGCTGCTTATTTTCTAGCTCTTTAAGCTCAAGCTCTTGTGTTGTTTTTTGTAAAATTCTTTCTCTTTGCTTTTTATAATATTGTTTATAAACATTGTGCATAAAGAGCGAAAACAATAGGACCAGCAAAGCGTATGCAATAAATATTGATTTGGACAAATACCAAGGCCGTTGAATACCGAAAGAATAGGATGCAATGTTTTGAGATAATGTATTTCCTATTTTGGCTCTAACATAAAAAGTGTAGTCGCCATGTGGTAGGTTTTGAAATACTTTCTTTGAGTTTTCTGACCACTCACTCCATTCAGAATATAGTCCTTCTAACCTATATTGATATTGAACATCTAAATATTTACTAAACTCTGCTACGTTGTATGAAAAAGTTATATTGTTATGTTTAAAATCAAAATCTTCTGTAATCGATTTATTAACCAAAACGCTTTCATTTTCAATAGAGTTATTCATAATAGCGTTTATATTTATTTCGTGTTTTTTGTTTTTTATTTTATCCAGGTCTAAAACAATATAACCTTTGGAGGTTCCTATAAGATGTTGATTGTCTTTTATATATGATATGTTTTCGTACCCTGTCAAGCCTTTGGGAAGTGCTTTGGAATAAGGGATTTTATTAATCTCGGGTTTATTTATAAACTTGCTCGTTGTTATGTAATTTAAATTATTCTTTGAAAAGTTCCATAGTATCGTATTTGTGCTATCTACAATTAATTTACCTGAAATGTATGTTTCTTTAGTATATAGTTTGTTTAAAATAGTGTCCTTAGTGAATGATTTCGAGTTTTTGTTATACGAATAAACCCCATCTTTAGAACTATAGATTATAGTGTTGTTATAATTTACCAAACTTGATTTTAGCCCCTTTTTTACTATTGTATCTTTCGTTATTTGGTTTACTTTCTTAAAATTATCATCTATTATTATTTTGTAAACCCCTCTATTTTCATGACTTATAAATATGGTATTGTCATATATTTCAAAAAAGCGACTCGAAATATAAAAATCCTTAATCTTATTTCTTATCTGGAATGTATTATCAACTTTTTCAACCACATTTAAACCACCGTAATTCCCTTGCAATAATAAGTTTGGCGAATTCAAAATAGGTTTTATATCCCAAGTTCCCCGCTCGTCAATTACTAAATCAGCTTCGTTGTTTTTTATAATAAATGTACCATTATCATGACAGCTAAAAAGGGTGTTGTTTATTAATTTTAAATTCCATACCGGTCCTTGCGTATTTTCGATAAATTTAAATTTAGAATTAGAATTTAAAGGCTTACTAAATAATCCTTGATTAGTGCCTAAGTACAAATAATCGTCATAAATAGCCGATGTATATATAGTACCCAAGAAACCTTCTTTATCATTAAATATGGTAAATGGTGATTTAATATTTATACAGTTTATTCCATTATCTAAAGCAAACCAAATATTAGATTCAGCATCTTCAAATACATAATGAATTGTATTATTGCTCAAGCCCAATTCAGTATTAATTAAATTACTAACCTCACCTGATTCTGTTAAATGAACTACACCATTTGATCTTGTTCCTAAAACAAAACTTCCGTCTTTAAGCTTAACGCTTCTATAAACGCTAATATTTGAAAGCATTTCACTTGCTGGAATATTCCACTTTATTAGGTCGTTGTTTTCTAGAATATAAAAACCATTATTTTCGGTTTCAACTAAAAGTGTTTCATCATATTTATAAATATTTACCAGTAGGTTGTCTTTAATAATTTGATGATTCGAAATAAGTTTTGATTCGCCACTCTCTATTACATAAATACCATTTTTCTCTTTCTGATAATAAATACTTTCATCAACTTTAAATATTTTATAGATAATATCATCAGATACTATTTTAGAATACGAATTTGAGCTTGTATTGTATATATAAATTCCTTTGAACGATTGAAATAATATATAATCATCTATGGAAATAATATTCCAAAACTCTTCATCTTCCAGAAAATCTATTTTTAGTTGTTTAGATAAAGAATGGTAAATAAGTTTACCAAAATCATTCTTTTTCCAATATCCAAATTCTCTATAACTTCCTGTATAAATTAAATCTTCAATAACCTTAACAGACCTCATGATGCCATTTGGCGACTCATAAAGCGTCCATTCCGCACCATTAAACTCTAGAAGACCACTATTATTGGCAACATATATATACTTATCCTTAGATTGTGATATACCCCAATTTTGGTTCTCAGCGCCATAGGTATCGGGTTGATATACTTCAATAGGTGGTAGTTCTTGAGCGTGCATAAAACTAAACGCCAAAAAACAAATACAATAGCTTTTAAAATTGAAATATCCCAAAAAAATAGTTTTTGTTGTGCGACTAATATACTAAAAATAAAGGTTTACAAAAGGAATTGTATCCTTTTGTATGGGCAAAACAAAAATTACACAACAATAAAAAAACCACTACAAGAGTGGTTTTTGCTTTATGAAAAGGAAAAATATTTAATTCATACGTTTTACTCTACCGCCAAGGGCTTTACTTTCATTAACCGTTTCTGGATTACCATAAACATATACATCACCGCCTGCCCTAATTTTAATATCAGCTAATTTTGAAGCATTAACATGAGCATTTCCTCCTGCTTTAATAGACACTTCGGTTTGGTCTGTTTTAAGTTTTTCACCATAATATTCACCGCCTGTTGACACTGAAATATCTTGACTTTTCGATTTACCAGATAAGGTTACAATACCTCCTGTTACCGTTTTAACATTTGTATAAGTAACATTTAACGGAACATTTATAATCCCGCCTTCTTGAGCTTTTAAATCAACTTCAAACTGTTTAATATCATCTTTAGAATGCACTTTTGCACCTTCGTTAACATCAATTACATCAACGCTTGTATAATAAAGTATCACCTTTGTGTTGTTCCCATCAAAAATTTCTTCTAAACTCATTTTTATTTTTAGAGTTCCATTTTTGTTATTCACAACAACATCATCTTTATTATCTCCCGTGATAACAACTTTGTTTTCATTTGATTTGACTAATTCAACTTCTATTAAGTCATAAACTTTTAGTTCAGTAAACTCACCAATGGATTTTTCAATTGGTTGTTGCGCAAATAATGTTGTTGCGATAAAAAATACAAATAATTTTACTAATGTTTTCATGGATAAATTATGTTTTTTGATTTGACTAATTATTGATATAACGCAAAACTATCAATAATTATTCCGTTGTTAAATTTCTTTAGGAAAATTATAACAAACTGTTTAAAACAAATTATTGTATATCCGTTTTTTGTCATACAAGCAAAAA
>CAXBID010000028.1:0-23105 GCA_963975495.1 uncultured Flavobacteriaceae bacterium
TTAAATTCCCCTAACCATTTTTAGCAATTTACTATATAAAGGTTATATAGTTTACTAACCAACCAAATAATTTTGATTATGATTAAAAAATTAATTTTTTTACCGTTTCTGGTACTTGTCTTTTTAGGTGCCGATTTAAATTTGAATGCTCAAGAAGATTCAAAAGATTATGTGATGTTTGAATCCATAATGCTAACTCCAGATTACACCAAACTTAAAGTTTTAGGTGAAAATATGCGTACTCACAATGCTAAGTATCATAAAGATGACGGTCCATATAAAGCCGTTGTTTATAGTGTTTCCACTGGCCCAAACACAGGAAAAATAATATGGATGATGGGGCCTTTAAAATATACTCATTTAGACTCTCGTCCTTCCGCTGGCGGTCATGATGATGACTGGAGAGATAATGTTATGCCTTACATTAAAAAAATTAACACCAGTGAATATTGGAGAATGGATGGTAAGTTATCAAATATGTCTATGATGGATGGTGATAATGCCAAATATCCTATAGTTATGGTGCGATATGGCGAAATAAATGAAGAGGCAACTTACGCATTAGAACCATTTTTTGGTATGATTGGCAAAACCATTAAAGCCATGGATGGTGAAAACCCTTGGGGATTGTATTATAATGAATTCAGACAAGGTAATCTGGGAAGACATATTGCTTCAGTAAGTTTTTTAAAAAACTGGGCAGAAATGGATGATTCCAATTCATTTATGGAAACCTTCAACAAAACAATAGGTAAGGAAAAGTGGCAAGATTTTTTAGATATGGGAGATAGTCTTCTCACAAACTCTTGGGATGAAATTTGGTCCTATAATGCTCATATGAGCGGAAAATAATTCTATTTATATTAACTAGTATAGTATTAAAAAGCTTCAATCTATGCATAAAAGATTGAAGCTTTTTAACTTTAATCTTTTTTTTAGGCACTTTACCTTTTTTATTCTCAACAAAACACTATTTTTTTTACATTTATAAAAGATTTCGTTAGTATTTGTAATTTACATTGGGTACTAGAGAAATTAAAATTAATTAATCCCTTAGGAATTCATGGAAAATGGTTATTTAATATTAGGCATAATTGCGCTATTATTTTTAAGTATGTACGGTTATGCTTATTTAGCAGTTGCCCTTGAAAAATTAAAGCAAAAGAGAGCTGCTAAGAAGTTAATTGAAAAAGAAGAATTAAGACGATTGGAAAGCTTGAAAAAGCAAGAGCTTATTGATGAAAAAGTTAGAAAATTTAACGAACGTAAAGATGAAATTCAACGTGAATTAATGCTTTTGGAAAAAATGAAAAGTAAGCAAAGAGTTAGTTAAATTTCTATAATTATACAAAAAAAGCCCTGTAAATAGATATCTATTTACAGGGCTTTTTTTGTTTTTAGGACAAATTCATTGTTTGAGATGGTTTAAAAAAAATGGCATTGACAATCTCTGCCATGGGCAAGGTAGGTTGAAAACCTCTTTTTGTTGCGGGAATAAAGGGAGCAATTTCCATTTCTATTGTATATTTGTTAAGTACTATGTACATATAGGCTTGTGATTTAGTTATTTATGTTTCGCAAAACAAATATCCACAACTCTTTTTGTTCATTCAAAAAACGTTTAAATCACTTTAGGGCTAACTCAAATCCTGATTAAAAAAAGAGCTTAAAAATTAATATTTAAAAATGAAATATAAAATTATAGGGGTATTCATAATTACCCTCTTGTTAGGCAATTTAATTTGTATTGCACAACCTAGTCATTTAGAAGATTATCGATGGACAACTATTGATGCCAAAGGAGACATTACAGCACGTCATGAAAGTTCTATGGTTTTGTATAAAAAACAATTTTACCTCATAGGCGGACGTGGAATTAATCCAGTAAATGTGTTTAATCCTAAAACAAATACTTGGAAAGCAAAATCGAAAACTCCCATAGAGATGCATCATTTTCAAGCAGTTGCTTATAAAGATGCTATTTATGTTATAGCTATGACCGGTAAATATCCTAAAGAAAAACCTTTAGCACATATTTGGTTGTATTATCCTGAAAAAGACGCGTGGAAAAAAGGTCCTGAAATTCCAGTAGAAAGAAGAAGGGGAGGAGCTGGAGTGTCAATTTATAAAGATAAATTGTATATAACCTGCGGAATAGATTTCGGTCATACTAGCGGAACAAACAATAGTTTTGATAGTTATGATTTGGTTACTGGAGAGTGGAAAATATTAACCAAAGCACCTCATATTCGAGATCATTTTTCCGCTATAATTGTTGATGATAATTTGTACTGTATAGGTGGAAGAAATACCAGTTTTCATTTACCAGAACGCTTTAGTGCATTTTTTGAACAAACTATGCCTTTTGTAGATGTTTATAACTTTAAAGAGGAGGAATGGCATACTATGAAAGCTAAATTGCCTTATCCTACAGCAGCAGGTGGTTTGGTAACATTAAATAATAAGATTATTTATTTTGGAGGAGAAGGAGATCAAAAACTAGCTTTTAACCAAACCCAATGTTTAGATTTGGAAACTGGTGAATGGATCCAACTGGCAAAATTAAATACAGGGCGACATGGTGGTGGAGCAGTAGTATTAAATAATAAAATATACACAGCAGCTGGTAGCCCAAATAAAGGCGGTGGAAACATGAGTTCAATAGAGGTTTTTTCATTAAAGAACATTAAAAAGTATTAATTAAAAATAAAAAGTAACTTCAAATATATAAATTAAGTAAATCAGTATTTTATATTAAATAAAATTGTATTTTAGCAAACCAGAACAGAACAGAACGGTTTAATGAATGCTACTTTTCAATTTAATATTAATCTAGAGAGTGATATTCCAAAATATCAACAATTGGTTAATGCTATAAATGATGCACTTTCTAACAATACATTATCTAATGGAGACGTGTTACCTTCTGTAAATAGTGTATGCAATACTTATAGTTTGTCCAGAGATACTGTTTTTAAATCCTATTCTATTTTAAAGGAGAATGGTATAATTGAATCAGTCCCTAATAAAGGCTATTACATTGCTAATGACACTAGAAAAGTGCTTTTAGTATTAGATACTTTCAAAGCTTACAAAGAAGTTTTGTATCATTCTTTCGTTAATAATTTACCTTCAAATGTTATTGTTGATGTTCAGTTTCATCACTATAATATCGATAATTTTAAAACCATATTAAACAACAGCAAAGGCAAGTATTATAAGTATGTGGTAATGGGTTTTAATAACAGTGAAGTTCCAGATACTTTATCAGGAATTGATAATGACAAACTATTATTAATCGATTGGAATATTCACGTTAAGGATGCTAATAATTTTGTTTTTCAAGATTTCGGTGAGTCGTTTTATAATTGTTTGGTAGAAGCAAAGGAGGCTTTCAATAAATATAAAACACTTGTATTTGTATACCCAACCTTTACTTATCATCCAGTTGAGTCGGTTACCTATTTTAAGAAGTTTTGTAAAAACTATCACTTTCATTACAAAATAATTACAGATCCAAAAGATTTTGAAATCCAAAAAAATGAAGCTTATTTAAGTGTAAGTGATAGGATATTGGGTGTTTTTTTAGAACAAAGCAGAACTAAAAACTTAGAACCAGGAACGGATGTTGGGTTTTTATCATATAACGAAACACCTATGAAAAAGTTTATCTACAAAGGCATCTCTGTAATTTCAACCGACTTTAAGGCTTTGGGGGCAGAGGCAGCAAATTTTATAAATGATAGCAAAACAATTCAAACTTACGTACCAACAAAATTAATATTAAGAGAATCATTATAACATGTATTATTTAGGATTAGATATAGGAAGTTCTTCAATAAAAGCGGCTTTAGTAGAAATTGAGTCTGGAAAGAGCATAGGTGTAGTCCAAGCCCCTGAAAATGAAATGGGGATGCTAGCCTTAAAAAACGGATGGGCAGAACAAAAACCAAACGATTGGTGGCTACATATATGTAATGCCATTACAAAATTAAAACGCCAACACAACATATCTAGAACACAAATAAAGGGTATTGGTATATCGTATCAAATGCATGGTTTGGTGCTAGTAGATAAGGAAGGAAAACCATTGCGACAAAGTATTATTTGGTGCGATAGTCGTGCTGTTGATATTGGCAATCAGGCTTTTAATGAAATAGGCGAAGACAAATGCGCATCAAACTTATTAAATTCACCAGCAAATTTTACGGCATCAAAATTAAAATGGGTAAAAGAAAATGAACCCGATATCTACAATCAGATTCATAAATTTATGCTTCCAGGAGATTATGTGGCGTATAAATTTTCAAATACTATAAATACCACCATTTCAGGTTTATCAGAAGGTATATTTTGGGATTTTAAGAACGATACCATTGCCGATTTTCTTTTAGAACATTACGGCATAGACAAAAATTTGGTGCCCGATGTTGTGGATACGTTTGGAGTACAATCCGTAGTTGATAAAAAAGGCGAAGCGGAAAGTGGTATTGCAGCAGGAACACCTATTTATTACAGAGCAGGCGATCAACCTAACAATGCCCTATCATTAAACGTATTTAATCCAGGGGAAGTTGCTGCAACGGGTGGGACTTCGGGTGTGGTTTATGCGGTTACAGATAGCTTGTCAGTTAAGGAAAGCGCACGGGTTAATAATTTTGCGCATGTAAATTACAGCAAAGGTGCCGATGCTAGAATAGGAAAACTGTTATGTATAAATGGTGCAGGAATTCAATACCGTTGGTTGCTCAATAATTTAGCGGTAGATTCTTATGAAGAGATGAACAATCTAGCCTCAGGGATTTCAGTTGGGTCAGATGGTGTGTGTTTAATTCCTTTTGGAAATGGGGCAGAACGTATGCTTAACAATAAAGAAATTGGCACTCGCATTGTCAATTTAAATCTAAACAACCATCACAAAGGCCACATCTGTAGAGCCGCTTTAGAAGGTATTGCCTTCTCGTTTGTTTACGGGATGGAGATTTTAAAATCCGATGGTATTCAAGCAAAAGTCATTAGAGCGGGGAATGACAACTTGTTCCGTTCAGAAATTTTTGCAAATACCGTTGCCACTTTAATAGCGCAAGAAATAGAAATTTACAATACCACAGGTGCTATTGGTGCAGCACGGGCTGCGAATTTACACAAGGGCGATTTTAAGGCTTTTGGAAAAGCGATTATGGATAACGATCACGTCATGACATTCATGCCATTCAAAGACAAACAACCCTATATAAAAGCATATAATAACTGGAAAAAAGAACTAGAACTCATACTAAATAAAAAATAAAAGTATTTGGGCGTTACCCTATCGGGTCGGGCTTTACGCTGCAATCTTTCTTGTGCTGAACTTGTTTCAGTATCTCATCAAGTTGTTTCTTTAATTTTAAAAACAGTTTAAAATGAAACTTATAGATAAGCACAAAAAAGGATTTCCACTGCAATCCCTAACGCAAATAGTAACACCTATTAAAAGAACCAATTAAATAATAAACAAATAAACATTAATAATATGGCAATCATAGGAAACAAAGAATACTATAAAGGTATTGGAGACATTAAATTTGAAGGAAAGGATTCAGACAATCCATTGGCATTTAAATACTACAACCCAGAACAGGTTGTAGCAGGAAAAACCATGCGCGAGCATTTCAGGTTCGCCATTGCGTATTGGCATACCTTCTGCGGACAGGGTAGCGATCCATTCGGGCCTGGGACTCAAAATTTTGAATGGGACAAATCCTCAGATCCTATTCAAGCTGCAAAGGACAAAGCCGATGCCGCTTTTGAATTTATCTCAAAAATGGGATTTGATTATTTCTGTTTTCACGATTTCGATTTAATCCAGGAAGGCGCAACCTTTTCAGAATCTGAAAGTAGATTAGCAGCTATTACCGATTATTTAAAAGAGAAGAAAGCAGCATCTGGTATTAAATTGCTTTGGGGAACAGCCAACTGTTTTTCTAATCCACGATATATGAACGGTGCTTCAACCAATCCAGATTTTGATGTGGTGGCCAGAGCGGGCGGACAAATAAAATTAGCATTGGATGCTACCATGGCTCTTGATGGTGAAAACTATGTTTTTTGGGGCGGTCGTGAAGGTTACATGTCGTTGTTAAACACCGATATGGGTCGCGAGCTGGACCACATGGGGCAGTTTTTAGCCATGTGTAGAGACTATGCCAGGGCACAGGGTTTTAAGGGGAATTTCTTTATTGAGCCTAAACCAATGGAACCCATGAAGCATCAATACGATTTTGATACAGCGACGGCCATTGGGTTTTTAAAAGAATACGGACTGGATAAAGATTTCAAGATAAATATTGAAGTCAATCATGCGACCTTAGCGCAACATACCTTCCAACACGAGATGGAAACAGCGGCCAAAGCAGGCATGTTAGGGAGTTTGGATGCCAACAGAGGCGATTACCAAAACGGATGGGATACAGACCAGTTTCCCAACAACATCCAAGAAACCACAGAGGCGATGCTAGTATTTCTTAAAGCAGGTGGTTTACAAGGTGGTGGTGTTAATTTTGATGCCAAAATCAGAAGAAACTCAACAGATATCGATGATGTATTCCATGCGCATATTGGTGGTGCCGATACCTTTGCAAGAGCCTTGTTGATTGCCGATAAAATCATAACGTCATCTCCTTACGAAAAACTAAGAAAGGAAAGATATAGCTCTTTTGATACAGGCAAAGGAAAAGACTTTGAAAACGGGAAATTAAGTTTACAGGATTTATATAAAATAGCTCAGGACAATGGAGAACTTCAGTTAAAAAGTGGTAAGCAAGAGTTGTTTGAGAACATTATTAATCAATATATATAAAACCAAACTAACTAAAAAGACATTATGGGAACATCAACCAATTCAAAATATTTAATTAAACTTACACTGGTAGCAACACTTGGCGGACTCTTGTTTGGATACGATACAGGTGTAATTTCAGGAACTGTAGGGTCTTTGGAAAGCTTTTTTGTTACCCCAAAAGGATTGTCAGAAAGTGCTGCAAATGCCTTTAAAGGATTTTTAGTAGCCAGTGCTTTAATTGGATGTATTATTGGCGGTGCTTTTGGAGGAATAATTAGCAAAAAATTAGGTAGAAAAAAAGGACTTGTTCTAGCTGCCATATTGTTTTTAATCTCGGCTCTAGGCTCGGCAATGCCAGAAATGCTTATAGCACCTATTGGTGAGTTAGACCATACGTTTTCTACCATCTTTATCTTCTACAGAATTTTGGGAGGCATTGGTGTTGGATTAGCGTCTATGTTATCCCCACTTTATATTTCAGAAATTGCACCTGCAAATAGCAGGGGTAAATTGGTGTCTTTTAACCAATTAGCTATTGTTGGTGGCTTTATGGTGGTTTATTTTGTAAACTATTTTATTTCAAGAACAGGAGGTTCTGACGCTTGGCTTAATGAGGTTGGTTGGAGATGGATGTTTGCATCAGAGGTTATTCCAGCAGGATTATTTTTAGTGCTGTTATTTTTTGTTCCAGATACACCACGCTCTTTAATGTTGAAAAACAAGCCAAAAGAAGCACTGGATGTTCTTATAAAAGTAAATGGAGAAGCCGAAGGGCAGAAAATCCTATCTGAAATAGAGAATTCTGTAATTGAAACTTCAGGAAAACTATTGTCTTATGGATGGGGCATCATACTCATTGGAATTGCCCTTTCTGTTTTTCAACAATTTGTTGGCATCAACGTCGTGTTATATTATGCGCCGGAAATCTTTAAATCTATAGACCCGAATACGGATGGCGCTTTGTTATTGACCATTATTGTAGGTATAGTAAATTTCTTATTTACAATTGTGGCAGTTAAAACTGTTGATAAACACGGAAGAAAACCACTTATGCTCATTGGCGCTTTAGGAATGGCAGTCGCCATGTTAACGCTAGGTTTTGTATTTTTCTCAGGAGCTACTGGCTATCTAGCTTTAGCTTGTATGATGTTGTATGTGGCAAGTTTTGCTTTGAGTTGGGGGCCCGTGGTATGGGTATTGCTTTCAGAAATATTCCCGAATAAAATTAGAGGTAAAGCCATGGCAGTTGCTGTAGCCGCACAATGGATCTCTAATTATTTAGTGTCCTTAACGTTTCCGATGATGGATGATAATTCTTATTTAATAGAACAATTTAACCATGGTTTCGCCTATTGGGTTTATGGAATCATGTCATTATTGGCCATGTGGTTTGTTTGGAAATTCGTTCCAGAAACCAAAGGAAAAACGCTCGAAGAAATGGAGGGGCTTTGGAAGAAAAAATAGCTAAAAACATTTTAAATAGAAAAGCTACAAAATCACGTGATTTTGTAGCTTTTCTATTTTTTTAACCTGACGTGTAAAGCGCTAATCCAAAATAGGTGGAGCTCCTGCTTGAATTAATTTTTCTTTTGTTTTAGATATATCAATTGTCAATTTCTCAAGTACTGGTGTCATTCTATTCAAAAGTTCTTTTGCAATATCTAGACTTTCCATCTGCATTTTTGTTGGTCCGTATGAAACACTATACCCTTGTTTAGCCGTAGATAGCCTATCAGAAATAGTTGGTTTTTCTTTTTCTCCTATTTCTTTTTTTGAAGAATTACCATATAAGTCGGTTTTTAAAGATAAAAAGCTTTTCTTTAAGTTACTTATTTCATTTTCAAGACGACTTGGGTTTTCTGTAATATAAGCCATAGCATTGTCCAATGCTTTTAATGTTTTAGAAGCTTCTGAATACGTTTTTAAAAACACATCCATATCTAATTTAAAAGCTTTCAGATTGTTAGTATAACTATCTATTTGGCTAGACATAGGGTTTTTTAAAATATTTTGACGAATTTTTTTGACTTCAAAAGATTGCGGTTCTGATAATAACGAAACATCTCCTTTGATTACAGAAAACATGGATACCGAATAGATCCCTTCCTCAACAAAAACACTTAAAGGGTAAGATGAAGGCTGCCCATCTTCGTTTAGGGAACTAACAATAGGTTCCTTTAAATTCCAAGACACTCGGTTAAATCCTTTTTTGTAAGGACCATTAATACGTGTTACAAAGTTTTCATCACTATCTTTTACAACCAAAACAATAGAAGCCCCTTCTTCATTTTTTTCTTTATCTAAAGCATCCCAACCCGGAAAAGGAATATTCTTATCTTCCTTTTTTAATGTCTTTTCCAACTTCTGGCGTTTAGATTTTATACTTTCAAAGTTTTCAGGCAGATAGTATGTAAATATGGCACCATAATTGGGGTTTTTAGCTGTAAAATAACTTTCGCCTTGGCTAGAAGTTCCGCCACTAATGGGCTTGTATTGTAATGCTTTTCTAGGTTTAAATAGTGTTGGTTTTAAGAATGTAGATTCAGTCATACTTCTTAAGGGGCTATAATCGTCAAGAACATAAAAACCACGACCAAAAGAGGCCGCTACCAAATCGTTTTCTCGTTTTTGAATAGCTAAATCCCTAAATGAAATAGTTGGTAATCCTTCAGAAAATTTAATCCATTTTTCACCTTGATTCATAGAAACATAAATACCATATTCCGTTCCTAAAAACAGTAAATTAGGATTAATATGATCTTGAACCATGCGCCATACCATACTATTCTCAGGAATACCATTTGTTATGGACTTCCACGTTTTCCCACCATTGGTACTCTTTAGTAAGTATGGTTTGTAATCTCCGTATTTATGATTGTCTAATGCCACATACACAGTGTTTACGTTGTGCAAATCGGCTTTAATATCATTCACAAAAGCGGTTGATGGAACATTAGGCAAAGATCCCACCAATACTTTTGTCCAAGATGCTCCACCATTTTTTGTATACTGAATAATACCGTCATCGGTTCCTGCATATAAAATGTTTTCGTCTAACGGCGATTCAGAAAGTGAAGTGATGGTATTGTAGGTTGACATGGCATAAACATCCCACGCGGCATCCCAACTTTTTTGTTTACCCATAATTGGTAATGTAATACGCTTTTCATTTTTCGTTAAATCTTCAGATATGGGCGTCCAGCTATCGCCTCTATTATCCGATTTCCAAACACGTTGTGAACCAAAGTATATACGTTTTGAATCGTGGCTGCTTACTAAAATAGGCGAGTCCCAATTTTGACGTTCGAAAGGTTCATCAATATCAGATTGCGGTTTTATAAAAATAGCTTCTCCAGTTGTTACATCAACTCGATTTAAATTTCCTTTCTGCGATTGCGCGTAAACAATATCAGGGTTTCCGGGTTCGGTGGCAGGTTGATGGCCATCACCACCCAAGATAACATACCAGTCCGAATTTGCTATACCGTTACTTCTAAAGGTTCTTGAAGGGCCACCTTGGGAATTATTATCTTGCGTACCACCATAAATATTATAAAATGGTTCAGCATCATCCACTGCTAACTTATAAAATTGAGTAGTTGGTAAGTTGCTAACGTATTTCCAAGTTTCAGTATTATCAAAAGATTCATAAATACCGCCATCAGTTCCTATTAACAAATAGTTGGGGTCGTTTTCTTTAAAGGTCAGTGCGTGATTATCTGAATGTTTGTTACTTTCTTTCATAGTGTAAAACGTTTTACCACCATCTTCAGAAATTTTAACGCGTACATCCATCAAATATATTTTATCAAAAACATGGGGAGATGCCACCAATTCTTGATAGTAGTGAGGTCCGGTTCCTCCAGAAACAGTATCAGACATTTTTGTCCAGCTAGCACCTTTATCATCTGAACGATAAATGGCTCCTTCTCTTCTATCTAATTCAATGGCAGCGTACAGAACATCTGGATTAATTGGAGAAATAGCTAAACCAATTTTACCCATTTCTCCTGTTGGTAAGCCCGTTTTTAATTTATCCCAGGTTTCACCACCATCCGTACTTTTGTATAGCGCCGTGCCTTCGCCACCACCTATATAAGCGGCAACCGTTCTGTGGCGTTGCCATGTTGCAGCGTATAACGTTTTTTGATCTCTTGGGTCTATAACAATATCCGTAACACCCGTCCATTTATTACCACTTAAAACGAGTTTCCATGTATCACCACCATCACTAGTTTTAAATAAACCTCTTTCGCCTCCAGAACTCCAAAGCGGCCCTTGGGCAGCTACCCATATTTCTTGGGAGTTTTTTGGGTTTACTATTATTTTCGAAATGTGTTCAGACTTTTTTAAGCCTTTATTTTGCCAGCTTTTACCACCATCATAGCTAACATAAATACCATGACCAATGCCAACATGTCTTCCGCCAACATTCTCGCCAGTACCTAGCCAAATCGTACTAGAATTATTAGGGTCTAAGGTTAAACAGCCTGTTGAAAAGAAAGGTTGGTCATCAGTTAAAGGAGTCCAAGTTGTACCAGCATTAATGGTTTTCCAAACGCCACTAGAGCCTTCCGCTACATACCAAATATTTTTGTTATTTGGATCAATGGCAATATCAGCAACCCTGCCAGACATAAAGGCAGGACCTAAGCTTCTGAATGTTAAACCAGATAATGTGGAATCTTTTTTTGTCTCTGATTTTTCTTGGGCGTCAACCGAAAAAATTAAACATATTGTAAGTAATAGTGAGAAAAGGGGTTTAAATTTAGTCATATTTTTTTATTTTCAAAATTAACCATCTTTAAAATTTTGAAAAGCCATTTTAATAAAAATATAACATTTTAAATTTTGGAGTTTCAGGAGAAAAAATTTTAGAGCTTGATTATTAGGGGAAATTTAGGATAGATTTATTTATAATTGCAAAACCACCGTCTTTGACGGTGGCCATGTTTTAAGGGCTTTGCCATTTTTTGGTTTGTTTATTATGGTATTAACATATCCTGCAAGGTTCCAAAAACCTTGTAGGTATTTTTGACTTGCTTTTTTAAACCTACAAGGTTCCAAAAACCTTGCAGGTTGGTAAAGACACTTTTAAGGTATATATCATCAGTATTTAACTTAATGGTAATAATCGAACCAAGGTTATAAGAGTCAATGTGATGCCCCTTTGGGGCTAATCTGAAATCCAAAGCCACCGTTTTTAACGGTGGTTGTTTACTTTTGTAAGGTAAACAGCGTTGGGCCTCCTTTTATTCCTGGTTTAATCTCACCAGTATTTTTAAGAATTTCCATTTGAAATATACGCTTTCTAAAGTTTCTCTTATCTAACTTTTCCTCTAGAATACTTTCGTATAATATTTGAAGCTCGTTCATAGTAAATTTTTCAGGAAGTAATTCTCCTACCACTAGTCGGTCTCTTAGATTGTTCTTTAAATAGATATGACTATCAGAAATTATTTTTTCATGATCAAAGCCTAAGTTTTTTGGTAGTTTTTTAACACCAAACCATTTAATATTTGACACATTTTCTCCTTGAATAATAGGATGGTTTTCTGGTTTAATTAAAGCATAAAAACTTACGGTAAGCACTCGTTTTAATGGATGTCTATCAATAGCACTATATGCTTTTACTTGCTCGAAATGGATATTCTTAAAACCAGTATAAGCGAATAATACCTTTTCTGCAGAATTGTCTAAATTTTCATTGGACTCCATAACACCTCCAGGTAACATCCATGAATCAATAAAGTTACCAATAGTTCTCTGGGTTAAAAGTATTTTTAGCTTTCCATCAATAAAAGCAAATACTGAAATGTCTGTGGTTACAGAACATTCAAAGGAATCAGCTTGTACCTGTATATTATTTAAATCTTCTACCATGTTCTTTTTTCAAGAGAACAAATTTAACATATAATTTTTTTTAATATTTGGTAGTTTGCTTAATAATTTCTAGATTTGTTTCTGTGTACTTAATACACTGAAAATATTTATAGGTTTTAATAGGCTTAAAAACAGTAATATAAGTTAAACTAATATAAGAGAATTACCAATTATTTTGCTAGATAATTTGCAAGTCAATTGAAAGTATAAAATTTATTAAACATTAAACATTAAACATTAAATATTAAAGCGTAAAGAGTTTGAAAATTAAATTATATAATAAGAAGTAATTATACAAATGGGTAAAGTTGTAGTATTAACAGGAGCAGGGGGTGTTTTATGTAGTGTTTTAGCTAAAGCTTTAGCCAAAGAAGGCCATAAGATTGCAGTATTGGATTTAAAATTGGAATCTGCTCAACGGGTAGCTGATGATATTAATGACGCAGGTGGAACAGCAATTGGGGTTGCAGCAAATGTACTTGAAAAAGACGCTTTACTTAAAGCTAAAAAAGAAGTAAACGACGCATTTGGTAGTTGCGATATTTTAATAAATGGGGCAGGAGGCAATCATCCTTTGGGAACGACCACTAATCCGCATTTGTTAGAAGAAGATTTAAACAAAACCACTGAAGGATTTAAAACTTTTTTCGATTTAGATCCAGAAGGTATTAAATTCGTTTTTAACCTAAATTTTATTGGAACATTATTGCCAACACAGATTTTTGCGAAAGATATGGTTGGAAAAAAAGGCTGTAGTATTTTAAATATTTCATCCATGAATGCCTTTACGCCTTTAACAAAAATACCCGCTTACAGTGGAGCAAAGGCAGCGGTATCAAATTTCACGCAATGGTTAGCGGTTCATTTTTCAAAAGTGGGTATTCGTGTAAATGCTCTAGCCCCGGGGTTTTTCTTAACCGATCAAAACAGGTCTTTATTAAATAATCCTGATGGGAGTTTAACCCAAAGAGGCCAACAAATTATTGATCAAACGCCAATGGGACGTTATGGCGAACCTGAGGATTTAATAAGCACAACAATGTATTTATGCTCGGAGGCTTCTTCATTTGTAACAGGTGTTGTGATTCCTATTGATGGTGGTTTTTCTGCATACAGTGGTGTTTAATAATAGTATTAAAAATGACAGATAAAAAGACTATTAAGTGGGGAATAATAGGTTGCGGAGATGTCGCTGAGGTGAAAAGTGGACCAGCATTTCAGAAATGTGATAATTCTGAACTGATAGCGGTTATGAGAAGAAACGCTGATTTAGCCAAGGATTTTGCCAAAAGACATCATGTGCCACTTTGGTATGACGATGCTCAAAAACTTTTATCAAACCAAGACATTAATGCCGTGTATATAGCTACACCACCTTCTAGTCATTTAGCATATTCAATTCAGGCACTAAATGCAGGAAAAGATGTGTATTTAGAAAAGCCAATGGTGCTTTCCAAAAAAGAGGCAGATAAACTATGTGAAATTGTTTCTAAAAGTGATAGAAAACTTGTAGTAGCTCATTACAGAAGATATTTGCCAATGTATATTAAAGTAAAAGAAATGCTTGATGCTGATGTTATTGGAAAGATTAATTATGTAGATTTAAAGTTTTTACAGCCTTATAATTTTAATTCTAAAGCGACTTGGCGATTAGAAGAGGCTATTTCAGGCGGCGGATATTTTCACGATATTGCACCACACCAAATAGATTTGATGTATCATTTTTTTGGAGACTATGCATCTGCAAAAGGAATATCTATAAACCAGTCAAGAATTAATGAGGTTGATGATATGGTTAATGGAATTATCAGTTTTAAGAATACTATTCAGTTTAGGGGAATTTGGTCTTTTGCTATACCTAAATATTTGGAAGAAGATAATTGTACTATCTATGGGGAAAATGGTACGTTATCATTTTCTTTTTACGAGGAAGAATTACTGCTAAACACAGAAAAACAAAATAAAGTTTTTAAATTTAAAAACCCAGAAAACATGCAACAACCGTTAATTCAACAAACAGTTAATTATTTCTTAGAAAAAAGAAGTAATCCATGTCCAGTTGAAGATGGTGCTTTGGTTATTTCAATAATGGAAGAATTTACAAAAGAATAATATTAAAAATGGAACAAACATGGCGATGGTACGGGCCAAATGATCCTGTATCTTTATCAGATATCAAACAAGCGGGGGCAACAGGTGTGGTTTCAGCGTTGCATCATATCCCAAACGGTCAAGTATGGACCGTTGATGAAATTAAAAAAAGGAAAAGTATAATCGAAAGTTCAGGGTTAACCTGGAGTGTGGTGGAAAGCATTCCAGTTCATGAGAATATTAAAACGCGTTCTGGCAAGTATGAAACTTATGTAGAAAGGTATAAGCAGAGTATTCAGAATTTAGCGAAATGTGGTGTCAATATAGTGTGTTACAATTTCATGCCTGTTTTAGATTGGACCAGAACAGATTTAGGGTTTGAAGTAGAAGACGGATCAAAAGCATTGCGTTTTGATGTGATTGCCTTTGCTGCTTTTGAACTCTTTTTATTAAAAAGACTGAATGCAGAAAATGATTATTCTGAAGCACAGCAAAAAGCAGCAAAAACCTATATTAAGAATCTTTCAGAAGAAAATAAAACACAATTAATAAATAATATAATTGCTGGTTTACCTGGAGCAGAAGAGGGCTATACTTTAGAACAATTTCAGACCATATTAGATACTTACAAAAATATAGATGCTCAAGCTTTAAGAGAGAATTTAGTGTCTTTCTTAAAAGAAATAATACCAGTAGCTTCTAGAAATGAAGTGTTAATGTGTATTCATCCAGATGACCCGCCATATCCTATTTTAGGATTACCAAGAGTTGTAAGTACCGAAGCGGATTATGCTTATTTATTTGATAATGTGCCAGATAGATCTAATGGTATTACTTTTTGTACAGGATCATTAGGTGTAAGAGGTGATAATGATTTGGTGCAAATTTTCAAACGTTTTGCTGATAGAGCTCACTTTTTACATTTAAGAAGCACGAAACGAGACGAGCACGGTAATTTCTATGAAGCTAATCATCTTGAAGGTGATGTAGATATGTACGGTGTTGTAAAAGAAATACTAATAGAAGAAAAAAGACGTAAGGCTGAGGGGTATGCAGATTTTGCCATTCCAGTACGCCCAGATCATGGACATCAAATGCTCGACGATTTACATAAAAAAACCAATCCAGGGTATTCTGGAATTGGCAGATTACGTGGTCTAGCCGAATTACGAGGACTAGAATACGGATTAAAACAAAATATATAATATTAAAGCATCATATCAAATGAAAACACATTACGAAACACGTTACGCAAGCAGTCCGCAAGCAGTAAAAGCTTATGGCACAAAAGAATTAAGAGACGAATTTTTGATTGATAACCTCATGACAGAAGACCAATTGGTATTGGTATATACACATTACGATAGATACATAGCTGGATCTGCGGTTCCGGTTGCAGAACCAATTACTTTAGAAACCATAGATCCTTTAAAATCCAATTTCTTTTTGGAAAGACGAGAAATGGGCATTATCAATGTGGGTGGCGATGGGACGGTTGAAATAAATGGAGATGTTTACCAACTCACTTTAAAAGATGCACTTTACATTGGAAGCGGAAACGAAAATGTTGTTTTTAAAAGTTTAGACAAAAGTAACCCAGCTAAGTTTTATATCAATTCTGCACCAGCGCACAGAAATTACCCAACAAAAAAGGTAAGTAAAGCTGAAGCCAATAAAATAGAATTGGGCTCGTTGGAAACGGCAAATCATCGCACCGTAAATCAAATGATTATTGGTGGTATAGTAGATACATGCCAGCTTCAAATGGGAATGACCGAGTTAAAAACGGGGAGTGTTTGGAACACGATGCCAGCGCACGTACACGACCGTAGAATGGAAGTGTACTATTATCTTGACATTATGCAAGAACAAGCCGTATGCCATTTTATGGGGCAACCACACGAAACACGTCATATTTGGATGCAAAACCACCAAGCTGTAATTTCTCCACCATGGTCCATACATTCGGGGTCAGGAACTTCAAACTATACATTTATTTGGGGAATGGCTGGCGAGAATTTAGATTACGGCGATATGGATGTTGCTAAAATAACAGAATTAAGATAAGCTATGAGCGCATCATTATTTAACATCAAAGGAAAAAATGCATTAGTAACTGGTAGCACGCACGGCCTTGGTATGGCAATGGCCAGAGGTTTAGGTCTTGCCGGAGCAACGGTTATTGTAAACGGTAATTCTTCACAAGAAAAAATTGATAAGGCTGTTGCCGAATACAGAAAAGAAGGCATAAAAGCTGTAGGTTATAAATTTAATGTGGCTGATGAAGCTGATGTTATAGATGCGATTGCAAAAATTGAAGCCGAAGTTGGGCAAATAGATATTTTAATTAATAATGCAGGTATTATAAAACGCACACCTCTACTTGAAATGGAAGTGGCCGATTTTAAGGAAGTTATAAATATTGATTTGGTAAGTCCTTTTATTGTGTCTAAACATGTTGTAAAAGGTATGATTGCTAGAAAGGCAGGTAAGGTTATTAATATCTGTTCTATGATGAGTGAATTGGGTAGAAACAGTGTTGGAGCTTACGCAGCAGCCAAAGGCGGACTAAAAATGTTAACGCAAAATATGGCTACCGAATGGGCTAAACACAACATCCAAGTTAATGGTATTGGTCCCGGGTATTTTGCAACATCACAAACGGCGCCTATTCGTGTGGAAGGACATCCATTCAATGAATTTATTATAAATAGAACACCAGCGGCCAAATGGGGAGATCCAAACGATTTGGCTGGTGCGGCCATATTTCTTTCATCAAAAGCAAGTGACTTTGTAAACGGACATATCCTTTATGTTGATGGTGGAATTTTGGCAACCATAGGTAAACCATCAAACGAAGATTAACATGAAAAATATACAACTCTTTTTTGCATTAACTATTTTTACAATTGCAGTAAGTTGTAAAAATGAATCGACACACACAGTAACTATTACCAATACTTTAGATGTGCCCCGTTCGCTCGAAACTATTGAGATAAATAAATCCGACTTATCTTTAAAGGAAGGGGAAAGTTTTGAAAATCTGTCGGTAAGGGATTCTGAAACGAAAGAAGTTTTAGTATCCCAATTTGTAGATAGTGACCAAGATGGTGAAGCTGATATGCTTCTATTTCAACCAGAAATCACAGCTAATGTTAGCAAGCAATTTGAGTTAGTTGTGGTAGATGAAGCATCTAAACCCGAAACAACAGCATACTGTTATTCTAGGTTTGTGCCAGAGCGTACCGATGATTACGCTTGGGAGAATAATAAAGTAGCATTTAGAACCTATGGGCCAAATGCACAATATCGATTTGAAAACAACCTTGAAGAGGGTACATTATCTAGTGGAATAGATGCCTGGTTAAAAAAAGTAGATTATCCTATTATTGATTCTTGGTATAAAAAATATACTGAGAAAACAGGAACCTATCATGAAGATACAGGAGAAGGACTTGATAACTTTCATGTCGGTTCCAGTAGAGGTGTGGGAGGAATAGCTATAAAACAGGATACTACTTTTTATATTTCCAAGAATTTTATAAAATGGGAGACAATCACTACAGGGCCGTTAAGAACTAGTTTTGTTCTAGATTATGGCAATTGGGATGCTAATGGACAAAATATTACAGAAAAGAAGTATATTTCTCTCGATTATGGGAGTAATTTGTCTAAGTTTGAGATAGAAATTTCAGGAACAGATACAGTAGCAGCAGGATTAACGCTTCACGAAAATGATGGGGAGCCCACTCAAAACCAAGGAGCTGGTTGGATTTCGTATTGGCAACCTCATGGTAATTCTGAATTAGGTACAGCTATTGTAGTTCCAAATAACAACCTCTTATCCTCAGAATTATATGTAACAGGCTTAAAAGATCGAAGTAATTTATACGCCCAAATTAAAGTAAATGAAGGCAAAGCAATATATTATGCTGGATTTGGTTGGAAGGAATCCAAAGAGTTTAACTCAAAATCTGATTGGGAGGATTATTTAAACGATTTTTCTAAAAAAGCAAATAATCCTTTAGTAGTCAGTTACAATTAATTTTTTGTTCATGAATTCAACACATTTCATAACCTATAATTTTTTATTGCAGTCTGATGTTGCAGAAACATTGTATCAAAAGTATGCCAAAGAGTTACCCATTATAGATTACCACAACCATTTATCTGCAAAACAAATTGCAGAAGATAAACCCATAAAAAATATTACTGATGCATGGTTAGATGGCGATCACTATAAATGGAGAGCCATGCGTGCCAATGGTATTGAGGAAGCCTACATAACAGGAAAACAAACCTCACCTAAAGAAAAATTTTTAAAGTGGGCAGAAACCGTACCATATACTTTGAAAAACCCATTGTTTCATTGGACGCATTTGGAACTGACTACTAAAGGATTATTTGCTTTTTTAGTGCAACCAGAAACAGCAGAGGCCATTTATGAAAAAGCAAACGCTGTTTTGGAAAACAAAACACCTGCTCAGCTTCTAGAAGATATGAAGGTTGAGGTAATCTGTACTACTGATGACCCAATTGATGATTTAAAATATCATAAAACAATAGCAGAAAAAAAGTTTTACACTAAAGTATTCCCTACGTTTAGACCAGATGCTTTGCTTTTTATAGAGAAAGAAAGCTTTGCTAGCTATATTACTAAGCTATCTAATTGTGTAGAATTTTCTATTGATTCTTTAAATGATTTATTGAAAGCCATAGAAATCAGGATTGAATATTTTCATTCTCAAGGTTGCCGTCTTTCAGATTATGGTTTGGAACAAATTTTCGCATATGATTTTACAGAAGAAGTAGCGGATTTGATATTAAAAAAACGTTTAGCAAATAAAGCGATATCAAAAGATGAAGCAAACATATATACGTCTTGTATCCTTAATAAGTTATGTAAAATGTACCATGCTAAAAATTGGGTACAGCAATTTCATTTAGGCGCAATAAGAAATAACAATAGTAAGTTGCTAAATCAATTAGGTTTAGATGCTGGTGTTGATTCTATTGGAGAATTTCCAGTCGCTCAAGCAATGTCTAAATTATTTAACAGTTTAGATGCTTCAAATCAATTAGCTAAAACAATTACCTATAACCTAAATCCATCACAAAATGAAGTATTTGCTACCATGATGGGAAATTATAGTGAAGCAGGCATTCCAGGTAAAATGCAATGGGGTTCTGGTTGGTGGTTTTTAGATCAAAAAGATGGTATGGAAAAGCAATTGAATTGCTTATCTAACATGGGGTTATTGAGCAGGTTTGTTGGTATGCTTACCGATAGCAGAAGCTTTTTGTCTTTCCCAAGACATGAGTATTTCAGACGTATTTTGTGCAACCTATTAGCTGAGGATGTAAAACAAGGCCTTGTACCGAATGATATTGGGTTTTTGGGCAAAATGGTGCAAGATATTTGCTATTACAATGCCAAAAATTATTTTGATTTTAAAATGAATTGAAAATTTAAAAGATGAAAAAAATATGTCTTGTTTGTGTCTTGTTTATGGTTTTTTCATCTTGTAAAAAAGATGATGATGTTAAAACGCTTTATTTAGCACATACATTACCTCAAACACATCCGGTTCATAAAGGTATTTTGGAATTTAAAAAAGCCTTATACAAAAAATCGGGAGGCAAGATGGATGTGAAAATATTTCCTGATGGTCAATTGGGCTCGGAACGTGAGGTTCTAGAACTTTTACAAATAGGAAGTGTAGCCATAACCAAAGTAAGTGCAGCAACATTATCCAATTTTGTTCCCGAATACCATGTTTTAGGGATTCCGTATTTGTTTAGGGACAAGCAGCATCAATTTGATGTTTTGGAAGGAGAAGTTGGAAAATCCATTTTAGAAAAAGGAAGTAAATTTTGGTTAAGAGGATTGGGATATTATGATGCTGGTAGTAGAAGTTTTTATACTTCAACTAAAGCCATTAGAACGCCAGAGGATTTAAAGGGTTTAAAGATTCGAGTTATGAACAATCAAATGGCTATTAATATGGTAAATGCAATGGGCGGTTCTGCAACTCCTATGGCTTATGGAGAACTTTATACGGCTATACAACAGGGAGTTGTCGATGGTGCTGAAAATAATCCACCTTCTTTCGTGTCGTCTAATCACTACGAAGTCAGTAAATATTATACTCTAGATCAGCATTCTTCGGTGCCCGATGTATTGTTAATGGGTACAAAATATTGGGATAAATTATCAGAAGAGGAACGAAAATGGGTTCAAGAAGCTGCCGATGAATCATCGCAAGCACAGAAGCAATTCTGGAATGAATCCGTAGAAGAATCAATGGAAATTGCAAAAAAAGCAGGAGTAGAAATTATTATTCCTGATAAAGCATTATTTCAAGAGCAATCAAAATCGGTTTTAGAGGCTTTTATGAAAGCGCATCCCGAAATGAACGATATCATAAATAAAATTAAAAACCAATAATTATGAAGCTAGCAGATGTTCTTTTCAATAAGACATGTAGAATCATGGAAATTTTCTTGATATCTATATTTGGTCTATTGGTTATAGATGTACTGGGGCAAGTGTTTTCACGATATATATTGAATACCTCTTTTGCATTTACAGAAGAGTTGGCGCGTTTTTCATTAATCTGGTTGTCTATACTCGGAGCCGCTTATTTAAGTGCAAAACGGCAACATTTGTCTATGGATTTCCTATATCAAAAGTTTTCAGATAAAACCAGAAAAAAGGTTTTGATATTTATTGAAATCTGTATTTTTTCGTTTGCCTTAATAGTTATGGTAATCGGCGGTTTTAACTTGGTGTATATCACACTGCATCTAGAACAATTATCAGGTACTTTAAGAATACCTTTGGGCTATATTTATGCTATTTTGCCTTTAAGTGGTTTGTTAATTATGTTGTTCTCCATATACCATTTATCAAAAATTAATGCTAATAAAATAACCGACTAAACATGAGTATAGAAGTAATAAGTATCATCGTTTTGTTTGCAAGCTTTTTTGTTCTATTAATGTTAAAGGTTCCTGTAGCTTATAGTATTGGTATTTCAACCACTTTAAGTTTGTTACTGAATATAGATAAGTTACCAGGAATAACAACCATTGCGCAACGGATGACAACAGGCATAGATAGTTTTGCGCTACTGGCCATTCCGTTTTTTGTTTTAGCTGGTGAGATTATGAAACGTGGTGGTATAGCCAATAGACTCATAAATTTTGCAAAATCATTAGTGTCCAGTCTTCCAGGAGGTTTAGCTTATGTAAATGTTTTGGCTTCTATGCTATTTGGTGCTATATCTGGTTCAGCCATTGCAGCAACTTCAGCAATTGGAAGTATTATGACAGATAGGATGGAAGAAGAAGGGTATCCCAGAGCCTTTAGTGCTTCGGTTAATATAACATCTTCTACCACAGGGTTATTAATTCCACCTAGTAATATCTTGATAGTTTATGCTTTGGCAAGTGGTGGCGCAGCATCTGTGGCAGCATTGTTTATTGCGGGTTACTTACCAGGAATTTTATTGGGTTTAGCCATCATGGGCTATATCGCTTTTGTAGCTATAAGTCGCAAGTTTGCAAAAGGTAGTCGTACACCAATTTCATTAATTTGGACCTATTTCAGAAAAGCATTTTTTAGTCTTTTGTTACTAGTTATAGTAGTTGGAGGTATTGTAGCTGGCATTTTTACGGCCACTGAAGCTTCCGCTATTGCGGTTTTATATGCTGCAGTTTTGGCTTTAATTTATGGCGATGTAAAAACTAAGGACTTCCCTGACATTCTATTAACAAGTGCAAAAACAACTGCTGTTGTTATGTTTTTAATTTCTACGTCTATGGCCATGTCTTGGTTGTTCTCTTTTGAAGGCGTTCCAGGATTGATCAGCGGATTTTTACTGGAACAGTTCAGTAATAAAATAGTGATATTTTTAGTAATTAATTTGGTGTTGTTAATTATTGGAACCTTTATGGATATGACCCCTGCTGTATTAATATTTACACCCATTTTTTTACCAGTAGTAGTGGCTTTAGGGATGGACCCAGTACATTTCGGAATTGTGTTGGTGCTTAATTTGTGTATTGGGCTATGTACACCACCCGTTGGCACCATACTTTTTGTGGGTAGCGGTATAGCAAATGTATCTGTTTCTCAAGTGGTTAAACCACTATTGCCATTTTTACTTATAATGGTTATTGTGTTACTATTAATAACTTATATACCCGAAATCTCAATGTATTTACCAAGATTATTTAATTTATAAAAAAAACAACAAATGAGTAAAGTAGTCACATTTGGAGAGATCATGTTAAGGTTGGCTCCACA
>CAXBID010000029.1:0-22789 GCA_963975495.1 uncultured Flavobacteriaceae bacterium
AGCTATCGGGAGCGCTCAATGTGACACTATTTAATTTTTGTCATGTACTAAGAAATTTTAATCATCACAATTTTCACAATATGTTTTTCTTAAAAATTCATCTTCCAATATTTGAAATGTAACCCCGCCTTTTTCTACTGAATTAAACAATTTACAAAAACGTGTTTTATTCATGTTAATAGCATTTAACATAACAGTTCTGTACGCTTTTGTGCTTGTTAAATCTTTATTGATAAGCGTAAAATTTAAATAATAAAACAATAAATTCTCATCAACATCAATTCTTCTTACTTTCTTTTCCAATAATTCAATGGCCATATTTACATCACCAAAGTCATTAAAAAACTGGGCTAAATTTAAATAATCACTATTTAATAAATCAAACTTTTTAATGTTCTTATTTACATATTCCACGGACCTGTCTTTACTAGTATAATCTCCCTGTTCTATAAATTTTCTAGTAATTACAATATGAAAATTGACTAGCATTTTTTCAATAAGCTGTTTTGGTATGTCATATTTCCTTAACGCATAAATTTCATTATTAAGATTTGTTTCATCAACAACAAGCGCATTATAAAACCATAACTTTAATTTAATAGCTACTAAATTATACTTAATCTCGCCATTATTTGGATCCATTTTCTCCAAATCTAGCAGTTCATTATAAACCATGGTGGCGTACTTAAAGTCTTCCATATACATAAAAGCCGCATTGTTTATTAATAATTGAATAAACTTTAATTGTCTGGGAAGAGACATTTTCTTTAAAAAATCCAGGGCATCTTCTTTTCCTCTAAGTTTTTCGAAAATTGAATTTTGAATTTCTTTAGCCTCGTCATAGGTAATATCAGATTTTTCAAAATCCTTTTGGGCAATAAGTATATTAAACTTTGTTAAAAGATCGCCTATGGAATTTGCTGCAAATCTGTCCTTCTTTTCCAACTCCAACTGTAAAACCGCTTTTCTATGGTCACTAAAAATAGGCTCCATTTCCTTCCTTATTTTACCAGCTATAGCTTTTCGCACTTCATCTTTAGTTAAAGATTTGAGATACTCATATTTAGTGCCCTCGATATCATTAAAAAATTCAACCCAATTTTCAGATGATGAAACTGTAGTTTCAATAGTTGGTTTCTGAAATGATTGTAATGCATCCAAAACACCTTGGGCACGTTCCTCTTGTAGTTCTTTATTTCTTTGTGAAATTCCTTCAATTGATGCATATGCCTTTATTTTTATAGACTTTATATTAAAATCGGTTAACCGCAATGAATCGTAAATTGGCTTTATATCAGCTTGTGAATAAATAGATTTATTCTTCTTAAAAGGCACTATAAATTTTAATGTTTTATTGAGAATAACATCGCCTTCTTCACCTATGGCTTCAATTTGTTTTGTCTCATAAGTTAAGGTATTCAAATACATGCCCATATCTAACAAATCCCAAGAGTAAGATTCTAAATCGTAAATTACATAATACCGGCATAGATTCTTTTTACTTAAAAATAGAATATTGAATTCTAGATTATCATCGAGCAAAATATTAGGAATTTCTCCAACTTTTACCTGAAAAATATCACCACTACCCTTTTTTAGTCCTTTTTTTAACTCTTTGGAATAAATTGGTTTTAATAAAAGACCTCTTATTTGTTCATTTGAAATTTTCTTTTCATCACAATCATATTTCTCCTTTCTAACAATATCGACCGCAATACCATCACCAGGATTGTAGAACAACCGGTTAAACCAATCATAATTATTAACTTGAAAATAAAGGTTGTTTTTCTCCCTGACGATAGAAAACCAAACGTCTTCAGGCTTTAGATTAAAAATTTGAACACAGGTTTCGCATTTTTTTTCAGCGTCCTTTCCTGGGAAAACAATATCATAAGTATTTTGAGAGAATGCAATATTCAGAAACAGAAACATGCATAGAATAGAGAAGATATATTTATCTTTCATTAATTGAGAGATTAAATTATGTTTAAACAATATCTAAAAATAGTAAATAAACTTGAAAAAGGTAGAAAACACTTACTAAAATCGCTTATTATTAAATACTCTTTTTTGAAAATGCCCTTTTATTAAAAACTATGAGCATTATAAAACCAGTACTTATTGCCATATCGGCAATATTAAAAACGGGTTCAAAAAAGTTAAAACGCTTACCTCCATACACAGGAAACCATTGTGGCAAGTCTATTTCAAACAATGGGAAGTAAAGCATATCAACTACTCGCCCATGTAATAACGTGTCGTAACCTCCAGCTTCGGGCATGAAATTTGAAACTTGATTATAACTATTATCAAACAAAACACCGTAAAAAACCGAGTCGATAATATTCCCCAAAGCACCCGCAAATATTAACGCTATAGCAAGTATTAAAATTTTAGAACTTTGCTTTTTAGTAGCATCATACAACCAATAGCCGATTCCAAAAATAGCGACAACCCGGAATAAAGTAAGGACTACTTTAGCTGTTCTATCACTTATAAAAGACACAAAATCACTGATTTTAGTCCCCCAGGCCATACCATCGTTCTCAATAAAATAGATCTTGAACCAGGTAAAAACTTCAACATTTTCATAAAGCGCAAAATGCGTTTTTATATATATTTTACTTATTTGGTCGATAAGTAAAATGATGATGATTAGGGTTATGGATTTTTTTAGTGACATCTTTTGAAATCAGTTATTAAAATGGATTCCTACTTTACCCATTGATTCCTGTTTTATAATACAGTATTCATGAATCTTCGATTTCGCAGGAATAACAAATAAAAAACGCCTCAATCCCGATAGCTATCGGGAGAGACGTTTAAATAAAATATTAAATACTATTATTGCATGTTTTTTGCTTCAATGCTTAATGTGGCATGTGGCACAAGCTCTAAACGTTTTTTGTTTATCAATTTTTTTGTAACACGACAAACGCCATAGGTTTTGTTTTCAATACGAATTAAAGCATTCTTTAAATCGCGAATAAACTTTTCTTGACGAATAGCTAGTGCTGAATTCGATTCTTTACTCATAACCTCACTACCTTCATCAAACGCCTTAAACGTTGGTGATGTATCATCTGTACCATTATTGTGGTTGTTCATGTAAGCACTTTTAATAAGCTCTAAATCATGTTGTGCTTTTTTAATTTTTTCTTGGATTAGCACTTTAAACTCCGCTAAATCTTTGTCTGAATATCTTACGGTATTGTCTTCCATAATTTTAATGTTTTTTAATAAACAGTTTGGTATTTACATCATCAAAAGCAATTTCTATACCATCGTTTAGGTTATCAATAATTTCAAGTTCGGTTGTTAATGTTTCCGATTTTATATAAGACATATTAGCATCAACCGCATTTACAATATGCTCATCTTTTTGAAGCGTCACATCTATTCTATCTGTGACCTCAAAACCAGAATCTTTACGTAAATTTTGAATACGGTTTACCAGCTCCCTTGCAATACCTTCTTGTCGTAAATCATCTGAAATGGTGACATCTAAAGCTACTGTAAGCGCACCTTCATTCGCTACCAACCAACCTTCAATATCTTGAGAGGTGATTTCTACATCTTCGCGTTCTAAAATAATGTTTTTTCCATTAATACCAACTTCCAAACTACCTTTTTGTTCTATTTTGTTAATATCTTCTGCTGTAAAGTTGATTACAGCATTGGCAATGGCTTTCATATCTTTTCCAAAACGGGGTCCGAGCGCTTTAAAATTTGGCTTTATTTGCTTTACCAAAATATCCGAAGCATCATCTAAAAGTTCTATCTCTTTTACGTTTACCTCATGCTTTATTAAATCAGAAACCGCTAATATCTCTTCCCTTTGTTGTGCGCTATCAACTGGAATCATGATTTTTTGAAGCGGCTGACGCACTTTAATCTTTTCTTTAGCTCTTAACGATAATACTAATGATGATATTGTTTGCGCACTTTCCATTTTACGCTCTAAACTTTTATCGACAAAACTTTTATCAAACACAGGGAAATTTGATAAATGCACACTTTCAAAAGTTTCTTTTTTCGTTACTGCATTTAAATCTAAATATAACCTATCCATAAAAAACGGTGCAATTGGCGCACCTAATTTTGCAATAGTTACCATACACGTATAAAGTGTTTGGTAAGCCGAAATTTTATCTTGTTGATAATCGCCTTTCCAGAAACGTCTTCTACTTAAACGCACGTACCAGTTACTTACATAATCTTGCGTAAAATCCGAAATGGCACGGGCTGCTTTTGTAGGTTCATATTCATCGTAATATGCATCTACTTTTTGAATTAAGGTGTGCAATTCTGAAAGTATCCAACGGTCTAATTCAGGTCGTTCTGCCAGAGGAATATCTGCTTCGGCATAACTAAACTTATCTAAATTAGTATATAACTGAAAGAACGAATAGGTGTTGTAAAGTGTTCCGAAAAATTTGCGTTTTACCTCCTCAATCCCTTCTAAATCGAATTTTAAATTATCCCAAGGATTTGCATTAGAAATCATATACCAGCGCGTTGCATCAGCACCATAATTACCTAAAGTTTCAAATGGATCGACAGCATTTCCTAAACGTTTGGACATTTTTTGTCCGTTTTTATCTAACACCAATCCGTTAGACACCACATTTTTATAGGCCACAGAATCGAAAACCATGGTTGCAATAGCATGAAGCGTATAGAACCAACCACGTGTTTGATCGACACCTTCTGCGATGAAGTCTGCTGGAAAAGCCCCTTTTAATTTCCCCAAAGGGGAAAAACCCATGCGCAACTCGTACGCTATCTTTTCTAAAACACGATCAATGTTTCCTATAACCTCCTCATTTGTAAATCTGATAACCCTAAAACCTAAATTTTCTAAGTTTTCTGTTCTAAATGTATCAGCTTCTTGTATTTCTTGATTGTTATGATAACCTCCATCAACTTCAATAACCAGGTTTTTAGCTAAACATACAAAATCAACGATATACTCGTCTATAATATGTTCTCTTATAAACTTATAACCATCTAATTGTTTGGTCTTTAAAGACTCCCAAAGTGCTTTTTCTGCTTCAGTTGGGTTTTTAATTCGTTCTTGTTTTAATTGATTAATTAAATGATAAGAAGATTTTCTCGCAGTTTCATATCCGTAGGAGCGTTTGGGTTCTCCCCCTTTGGGGGAGTTAGAGGGGACTTCTTCAAATGGGTAATGCCATTGTGCATAAGGCATTGAACCTGAATCGAACCAAACATCAATTAAATCGCTTTCGCGGAACATTTTTTGACCTGTTGGTGATACCAATACAATCTTATCAACTATATTTTTATGCAAATCGATTTTAGCATAGTTTTCTTCTGAATTGTTTCCGATTTCAAAATCCTCGAAAATGTCAGACGGCATGAATGCCATCTCTACGGATTTTTTCATTTCAGATTTTAATTCTTCAACTGAACCAATACAAATTTCTTCTTTACCATCTTCGGTTCTCCAAATTGGCAATGGGACGCCCCAATAACGTGAACGTGATAAGTTCCAATCATTAGCATTTGCTAACCAATTACCAAAACGACCAGTTCCTGTAGATTTTGGCTTCCAGTTGATAGTTTCGTTAAGTTCGTACATTCTGTCCTTAACGTCAGTTATTTTAATAAACCAAGAATCTAATGGATAATATAGAATTGGTTTATCGGTACGCCAGCAGTTTGGGTAACTGTGTTTATATTTTTCAACCTTAAAGGCTTTGTTTTCCTCCTTTAATTTAATGGCAAGCTCAACATCTATTGAACGTTCTGGTGCTTCACCATCGTTGTAATATTCATTCTTAACATATTTACCTGCAAACTCTCCCATTTCTGGTCTGAATTTACCTTGTAAATCTACTAATGGAACCAAGTTTCCATTGTCGTCTTTTACCAATAATGGTGGCACTTCCGGTGTTGCCTGTTTTGCAACCAATGCATCATCTGCTCCAAAAGTTGGTGCGGTGTGTACTATTCCTGTACCATCTTCAGTGGTTACAAAATCTCCAGAAATCACTCTAAAAGCATTTTCTGGGTTATCGTTTGGAAGTGCATATTGCAATAATTGTTCGTATTTTATACCGACTAAATCCTTTCCAATACATTCTCCAATAATTCTATATGGAATTTTCTTATCCTCAGATTTATAAGCCAATAATTCTGATTTATCTTCAACTTTATTAAACTTTCCTGAAAACTGATCACTTACTAATTTTTTAGCAAGAATTACCTTTATTGGCTCAAAAGTATATTGATTATACGTTTCAACTAAAACATATTCAATTTTTGGCCCTACTGTTAAAGCGGTGTTACTCGGTAATGTCCAAGGTGTGGTTGTCCAAGCTAGGAAAAAAATCCCCCCAGCCCCCGAAGGGGGAGTTTGCTGCGCTTCCCCAAATTTAAACACCTTATAAAAAGCATCCATATTTCCCCCTTTGGGGGATAGGGGGAACTGAGCCACCACAGTAGTATCAGTTACATCTTGATAGGTTCCGGGTTGGTTTAACTCGTGCGAACTTAAACCGGTTCCCGCTTTTGGCGAATACGGTTGAATAGTATACCCTTTATAAATTAAGCTTTTATTATAAATCTGTTTTAGTAACCACCAAACCGATTCCATGTATTTAGGTTCGTAAGTAATATATGGGTCATCCATATCTACCCAATACCCCATTTTTTGGGTGAGGTCGTTCCAAACATCTGTGTAACGCATCACTGCTTTTCGGCAAGCTGTGTTGTAATCTTCAACCGAAATAGTTTTACCAATATCTTCTTTGGTGATGCCTAATTCCTTTTCTACACCCAATTCAATAGGTAAACCATGAGTATCCCAACCTGCTTTACGCTTAACTTGATAGCCTTTCATGGTTTTGTAGCGCGGAAAAATATCTTTAATAGCGCGCGCTAAAACATGGTGTACACCAGGTAGCCCATTTGCAGAAGGTGGTCCCTCAAAAAATACGAAGGGTTCGTTTCCCTCACGTGTAGAAACACTTTTCTCAAAAATGTTGTTTTCTTCCCAATAGTTTATAATGTCTTCTGCTACTTTTGGTAAGTCAAGTCCTTTATATTCAGGAAATTTAGCGCTCATTTACTGGTAAATCTTTTAAGTTCGCGAATTTAAGAAAATTAGAGCTATTTGACTAAACATTTTCCAAGTACATGACAAAAATTAGTTTAGCCTTCATTAAAAAATAATAGTAATGTTACTGAAATTAAGACCTGTCAGGTTTTAAAAACCTGACAGGTCTGGAAACATCCAAAAACATAAAACTATTGATAATTAGCAACATAAAATGTATGTTTCGATTTTTATCATGTACTTAGTTATACGAGTTAAAAATAATAGGAATCCTGTTAACCAAATCTAGATAATAATCTAATCTTAGCATTATCAGTAATATTAAAACAAATGAAAATGAAAAACATATCAACACTCCTAGTCGTATTTAGCTTATTACTTGCTTTTAGCTGTAATGAAACTGTTAAAAGTCAAACTCCTGATGCTGTAAAAAAGACGTTTCAATCAAAATACCCTGGAGAAGATGACCCGGATTGGGAGAAGGATTCTAACGGAAATTATGAATCACATTTTAAAATAGATGGCGTAAAGTATAGAGCAGATTTTAAACCAGACGGAAGCTGGATTGAAACAGAAACCAGCATTGATAAAAAAGACTTACCCGATGCCATTAGAAATAAAATTGAAAATGATTTTGATGGAGAAATTTCTGAAATCGAAAAGGTAGATCACCACTCCAAAGGCCTATTTTACGATGTTGAATTTAAGCAAAAAGGCAAAAATAAAGATGTAGAATTTAAGGCTGATGGTACGATTATAAATTGAACTGGTTTAAACTATGGCGTTAATTAAAATAAAAAAGCCAAAACAAAAATTTGTTTTGGCTTTTTCCAACTCACTCAATTAAACTATAAAACTAATTCACTATGATTTTTTTGGTTAATACTTCATTGGCATCTGTTCTTAAATAAACAACGTATGGACCAGTTGATAAGTTTGAAAGACTTAATCCGTTTCTTAACTCTTCCTGCGACACATCATTAAACTCTAGCACCGTTTGCCCCAACATATTTACAAGAGCAATTCGACTTACTGAGGCATTTAATTTTTTTGCAATCAGTTTATGATCACTATTCTTATAGTAAATAAAGTTTTCCGTAGCTTGGGATTCTTCAATACTTAATGTTTGAGCCTGACTTTGGAACACAATTTCAAATCTTTCATTAAACTTTCCTTGATTTGAAGCAAACTGATATGCTGTATTTTTTGTTAAATCAAAGTACGTATCCGTAAAATTATCTTTTAAATAAATAGCTTGGGAGTCATCAATATTTTCCATTTCAGTAATCTTAATTTCAAACGTGTTGTTTCCAGACGATTTAAAATTTAATGGCACCACTTTATCAGCAACAATATCGCTGTAAGCTTGTATATTCATATCTTTTCCTTCTAAACTTAAATGTAAATCATTATTATTTATATTTACATTTTCTGCATCGTAACCATAATTATAGGCATCACTTGTTAGCGGGCTAAAGCCCAATAATAATTCTCTTCTAGTAGCAGGTCCTGAAACAGAATTAAATTCTAAACGAAATTTTTTCATCGCATTGGAATCCTGCTCTTCAGAAATACTCTTATTTGATTTGTTATTACTGCTCTTTGAAAACACAGATCCATTTTCATAAGTCCCATCGGCATCGGCTTCTTTTATAAAAACGCGTTGTGTATTATTAAACTCTACGGTTCCATCAGCAATAATCTCAGTAATAAATCCTTGGCCTACAGGAAGATATCTTGATGGTATTATGGTTCCTTCCCCGCCTCCTGTTGTTGCTCCGGAAATACCTATAAACTGAGATGCCCTTATAGAACCCAATTTATTTACCTGTGCATAACCGCCGTTATAATCATTAAGGTTATGGGAGTTACCACTCCATTGTTGCCATAATTGTATGACGCCATCAATAACCCCAGCATTGTCGTCAATAAACTTGTTGATATCCAATGCAGAAGGATATGGGTTTCCTAATAAATACTCCGTTCTTGAAACTGAAGGTACTGACCCTGGACCACCAACATCAGTAACATCTATTAAAATAGTTCCGTTATTAGGTTTTCCTTCAAAAATATATTGTTGCTCTGAAGCCGGAATTCCTGTTCCTTTTTGCGTGTAACCAACTCCTGGTTTTATGTTTGTGCTTGTAGTTAATTGTACCCAATCCCAATACGTTACTCCATTTATAAAGGTGTATAGCCAATATGTACTTATATTTCCATTTCCTGTGTAACCGGATGTAAACTGAGCATTAAACCCTGTATCATCCTTCAGTAGGTTTAAACTAAAAGGCGAATTATTTGGGTTGTTTGTAGCTGCATTATTATTTATTAAAGATGTTACCCCTTTTTCCCCTACTGGTGAGGCCCAATAGTTGTACCAATAAGCACTTGCTGTGCCTTCTTGTCGTCTTAAAAGTTTTCCCTCATCTGATGTTACTAAATCACTATCTTTGGTTTGAATTAATTGGGAATCATCTTGTAAATCCAATGTTCCGTTTAACTCTAAATACCAACTATTTTCTATCAGGTTATCGCCTTCAATTGTTAAGTTCTTATTAGCGTCGATAATTAGTGCTGATGTCTTAATGGTTTGGCTAGCAGTAATATCATTTGAAATTTTTACAATACTCCAATCTTTATTACTACTCATATTTTCAATATCCCAAACATCTCCATGTAACCATGTAGACTCAGTTCCCCATACGCCATCAGCTGTTGTTAAGTAAGGTAGTGGTGCCGTTTGTTCCTGAACTAGCCCATCAGCCAAAAATATATCTCTGCTATTTCCTGAATGATCTAAAATTTTTACATTCTTAATATCCTTCATCGGATAATACGCAATTAGGTTGGACCATCGTATTTTAGTACTTGTGGGTATATCTTCAATATCCTTAGGTACGATACTGCCTTTAATATTTCCTGAATTGTCTTCAACCTCTTGATAAACCATTTGTTGTATTTGATTTTGGGAAAGCAAAGTATTGAATACCCTTACTTCATCAATATCACCTTTAAAATACTGTTTATTGTCAACGGCTCTTGATAGTCTCCCTATTTCAAAATTTCCATTAGATTTTCCTGTGTTTTTAATAACCGCACCTGTGCCACCTACATTTCCAGAATCTACTAGTTCTCCATCAACATAAAGCTTCAGCTCTCCAGTTGTACTTGTATATGTGCCTGCTAAATGATGCCACTCATTTAAATTAATACGCGTGGCATTACTCCCTATGGTTTGCTGTGCGTTTCCAACAGATTTTATTGTGAGCCTTGGTCTATTTCCATTTTTTAACCACAATTTAACGCCAATATCCTCGCCTGCAATAACCATATGAGTAGAGTTACCAGTATCAGACTTTGCCCAAGCCATAATAGCAACTTCATTTAATCCTTTAATAAAAGATGCTCTATGTAAATAATCATCTACTCCATCAAAATTTACAGATGCTACAGTTGGTGGGTCTATACTATATAAATCTCTATAATCTAGATCGCCACCCGAGTTCAAATCGCCATCGGTATCAGGTAAAATTGATAAATCTGTTGGATCTTCAATAGCTTCATTAACATCCCAAGATGCATCATTAACCCCATTGGTTTCAAAAGCATCAAGTAACCCATCATTATCAGTATCACTGGTTGAATTACCTTGAGGCATTCCATTCTCTTCACTATCTGGAGTTCCATCATTATCTGAATCTGTATCTAAATAATCTGGTGTTCCATCACCATCAGTATCTTCAAGAGTTGCTAATCCAGAACCATAATTATCATCAAATCCATCATTATTGGCATCTATCATTGATATACCGCTTCCACTTGGTGCGGTATAACTATTTGTTGGTTGTGCCTCTATATTATCTGGTATTCCGTCGTCGTCACTATCTATATCTAAATAATTAGAAATATAATCCGAATCCTCAGAACTTTCCGCTACAACATAATTTACCGTTCCTATATTGGGTGAATCCTGTACTGCGTCAGGAATACCATCTGTACCAACACTATTACTTACCACTCCATTTGTGTGACTTTGTCCATGACCTGCTTCGTCCGCATCAAAAATACCATCATTATCGCTATCTAAATCAAGTCTATTACTTATACCATCTAGATCAGTGTCTAAGTTTTTACGATTTGCACTATACAATATGTTCATAGGCACCCCATTTTTTGAAATAGTAGCAGATTCATATTTAAAGCCTAAATATTCATCTCCTGTATTTTCAAAAAAGAGTAGCTCAAACATGTGAAACCCTTGAGTTAATTGTACTGATCCCCCTAATTCTCTTATGCCATGTAAGCCATCGTTATCAACTATCTCTACGCCATCTATATATAATCTACTACCATCGTCTGAACTTATATAAAATGTATACGTATCAGATACATCAATTTTTATCTGTCCAGTGTATCTTATTGAAAAGCGATCACTATCTCCTGGTGTAATCTCTTGGTAAAGTTTATCTACATCAATTTCATCTGTGGTTCCTGCAGAGGTCCAACCTGTAGTGGGGATGTTACTTACTGTATAACCTGATGGAACTGCATTATAAAATTCATATGACACTATACCTGAACTTATGTCTTGCTCATCTTCATCTAAAATACCATCGTTATCATCATCTAAATCACATATATCTCCAATTAAATCACCATCACTATCTACATAATTGGGGTTGTTTACATCAATACAAGGGCTACATTCATCAACTTGTAAAGATTCGTCAACAGTTGTTCCTATATATTGACCTCCATTGGCAAGTAAAGGCACGCCATTATCATCAATACCGCCTGTAATTCTAAAATTAGCATTTAAATTTGCATATGATATCTCACTACTAGAAGCACCGCCTTCTAGGGCATCAGGGCATCCATCATTATCACTATCTAAATCTAACCTGTTTATTATACCATCATCATCGGTATCGCCTTCAGAGTCCATGCAGTTGACTGCATATAAAACACTCATAGGAACAGACTGTTTTGATATAGTACTGGATTGATATTTAAATCCTAAATATTCCCCACCACCTTTTTCAAAAAATAGAATCTCAAAAGAATGAAGTCCTTCTGTTAATTCTAAAGAACCCGATTTTTCTACTAGACCATGTAAACCATCATTGTTAATTATTTGTATTCCATCTATATATAATCTACTACCATCATCTGAACTTATGTAGAATGTATAGGTGTTAGCTTCATATATATTAATGTCTCCTGAGTATCTTATAGAGAAATTATTACCATCACCTGGTGTAATTTCTTGGTAAAGTTTGTCTACATCAATTTCTGTAGTAGTTCCTACAGCAGTCCATCCAGAAGTTGGAATATTATCTACTGTATTTCCTGACGGGGTTATATCATAGAACTCATATGATACGTATCCTGAACACGCTGAAAGCAGCTCTTGTTCATCTAAAATACCATCATTATCATCATCCAAATCAACTGAATCTGCAATACCATCACTATCTGAATCTTGAGCATGTATATTATTTGTAACTAGGCATAATACAACAAATAATATATTTGATATTAGTAATTTTTTCATAGGTTAAATAAATAGTTTGAGACGACTAATTAAATTTAAGCACCTAATAAAAACACTATTTTAATAAAATGGATTATAAAAACTGAGGGAGTTTGTAAATTTTTAGAATTCATTAACTCTAAACAATTACAGGGCTAAAATAAAATTTTTAGATGAAAGCAACAACTAAAAGACTATTTTTTTTCGATTAAGTGTTATAAAAGTTCGACTAAAAGCGTATTTAAAAACACCAAAAGCGAATAAAACGGTTAAAAAACATGACGTTTTTATGTGAAAGATACTACATGTTAAATTATTAAATTCCTATTTTTCAATTATTTAGTTATTTTAACCCCATATTATAATTAGACTATAACACCAACCAAATCTTCAATCTTAGAAATTAAATGGATTTTAATAACCGTATTTTTAATTGAAATTTTATTGTATTTAGACACAAAAATAGTAGAAAAACCTAGTTTTTCAGCTTCTAAAATACGTTGCTCTACACGTTGTACTGGACGAATTTCTCCTGAAAGCCCAACTTCCGCAGCAAAACAAAAATCTTTTTGAAGAGCAACGTCTTCATTTGAAGATAAAATAGATGCTACAACAGCCAAATCTATAGCAGGGTCATCAACAGTAATACCGCCAGTAATATTTAAAAACACATCCTTAGCACCCAAACGGAAACCTGCCCTTTTTTCTAGAACTGCCAATAGCATATTTAGTCGTTTTGCATTAAAACCTGTAGCACTTCGTTGTGGCGTACCGTAAACCGCTGTACTGACTAAGGCTTGAACCTCTATCATCAGCGGCCGCATACCTTCTAAAGTTGCCGCAATAGCGTTTCCGGATAATTCTTCGTCTTTTTTAGAAATTAAAATCTCAGAAGGATTTGAAACTTCACGCAAACCAGACCCTTGCATTTCGTAAATACCTAGTTCATTAGTAGAGCCAAAACGGTTTTTGTGTGCTCTTAAAATTCTAAAAACATGGTTGCGGTCGCCTTCAAATTGCAAAACCGTATCTACCATATGTTCTAAAATTTTAGGGCCGGCAATGTTTCCGTCTTTAGTAATATGACCAATTAACAGAACGGGGGTTGCTGTTTCTTTTGCAAACTTTATAAGCTCTGTAGTACATTCTTTAATTTGGGAAATGCTTCCTGAAGATGATTCAATATAATCACTGTGTAAAGTCTGTATAGAGTCAATTATAACAATGTCTGGTTGAAGCGCAGCGATCTGCTTGAAAATATTTTGTGTTTTTGTTTCTGTAAGAATGTAGCAATTGCTATTATTTGGATTAATGCGTTCTGCACGCATTTTTATTTGTTTCTGGCTTTCCTCACCTGAAACATAAAGCGTTTTATAAGGTAGCTTTAAAGCTATTTGAAGCAGCAATGTGCTTTTGCCAATTCCGGGTTCACCGCCTAAAAGCGTTAACGACCCGGGAACAATTCCGCCACCTAAAACGCGATTAAATTCGCCATCAAAAGTATCTAATCGGGCTTCCTTAGAATTGTCTATTTCATTAATTCGCAATGGAACTGAAGCTCTTTTAGTTTGTGTAGTTGGGGTTTTCCAATCACTCTTTTCTGATTTTTGAATAAGCTCTTCTACAATAGTATTCCATTCTTTACAGGCATTACATTGCCCTTGCCATTTAGCAAATTGAGTGCCACAGTTCTGACAAAAAAACGTCGTTTTTACTTTCGCCATATAACTCTCCTAACCTCTCCAAAGGAGAGGAATTAATTCCGTTTTTAAATTTAAATTAGTATCCGAAATCTTCTTTAATTAAATCGGCTTTTTCGAGCACCTCATCTTTTGTTATTCCTGCTATTTCTTTTAATGTATAAGCAGATTGATAGGTACGCATTGCTTTTTTGGACTCTCCTGTTTCTTCGTAAAAACGACCTAAATAGTAAGCTCCTAAAAGCGTTTCTGGGTATTGTTTCCTAGCCATTTTCCCTAATTCTTCATAATATTCAAAAGTTTCATTCTTTTCTATAGCTGCAGAAATCGCTTTAAAATCATTAATTAATATTTGCTTATCTATACCAAATAAATCATTAATTGTTTGATATTTTTCCTGAAGATAAAGTACTGGAGATATTTCCAATTCAAGAATAACATCTTTATATTCCTTTTTTGAAATGGGTTGAAAGACTTGAAAAATATTTTCAATAGCATTTGGAATAGCGTGTGTTGGCACCGAGTAATGTGATGGCCCTTCAAAACTATTAAAACTGTAAAACAAGTTCTGATTATCAATAGCCGAAATATCTTTATTCAATGCGTTGGTCATTTCTTTTATTGACGAAGGATCATTATTTGTATTTGCTAAATAATAAAAGAATTTAGAATCTACCCTACCCAAAACCTCTGGAACATAATCCAACATATTAGGCGCTAATTCTGGGCTAACAGACACATAGCCTTTAAATAAAGGCTGGGGTTTTAATAAAAAATAATTAATAAAATTTGCGGTTTCACCATGGCCAACAGCAACTCTAAAACCAGCTGTTCTGTATGTTTTTTCTATATACGGAATTAACTCCATACCAATAAATTCAAAAAAAGCTGCACCAGTTTCAATAGGTAATGAGTTTTGTTCAGAATACATAGTATCATCAAAACGATTGTCAATTTGATTAATCCCAACTACAATGGACTCTGGCATATCTTCCCAATACGAGTAATAATCAACATTTCCTGCTACTGCTTCAAATAAATAATCGCCATCAAAAACTATAAAAAGCGGGTAACTTTTATCTTCATTATTACCATAACCTCGTGGTAATTGGATTTTTAATTGACGCTCTTCGCCTAGTTTTGAAGATTGAAACGTCTCATATTTAACTTGAGCTTCAACACCATTTAAAGAATATAAAAGGAATAAAAAGAAAATAAGTGATTTTTTCATTTTAGAATGATTTGATATTTTAATAGCAGCAAGGTATGAAATAAAGCGACACTATAAAACGTGAAAGTTCTACTTTTTTCTATTAAAAATAGGCAAATAAATAAGAGATAATCCGCCAAGGATAATAATCATAAGTGTTTGTGAAGCCCACATAATCCAACCAAAAGCACGACTTGGCTCTTCTGGTAAATTAAAAAGTGTAAACGCCAAAACAATGGCTTCAGGATACGAGCCAATACCACCATTGGTAGCTGCGATGCTAAAACTAGCAGCAATAAATCCTATTAAAATAGCTGCAAAAGGAATGTTTTGAGTTTGCTCCAATGAAAATGAGGTAACATAAAACATAAGCAAATACATGGCCCAAATAAACAAGGTGTGGAATATAAATGCCCACTTCTTTTTCATTTTAAAAATACTAAGTGCGCCTTCAACTAAACCGTTAACAAATGTTTTAATTTTTAAAGCCAGTTTTGATCGTCCTTTTTTTATAAATCTAATAACAAAAATCATTAAAACAGATCCTATTACAGCGGCAATTAATAGTTTTGTAGGATTAAATGTCTCAACTAAAAACCCGTAAATAAAATCGAATTGAAGAAAAAGTGTTACAGTCATTATACCTAACATTACTAGCATATCGGCAATGCGTTCGGCTACGATGGTGCCAAATCCTTTTTCAAAAGGCACACCTTCATAATTTGTAAGTATTGAAGCTCTGGCAACTTCTCCTGCCCTGGGTATTGTGTAGTTTATTAAATAGGTAGCAAAAACTGCCATAATGCTATTGCCTAATTTAATATTATACCCCATTGGCTCTAGCTGAAACCGCCACCGGTAAGCACGTGATAAATGACTTAAAAGCCCTAGAAAAATACCTAGTACTATCCAAGCATAATCTGCCTTTTTAAAGTAGGCAACCAACTCATCAATAGAAATTTGAGATAGTGAATACCAGACCAAAAAAACTCCCAATAATAATGGGAGTGTGATTTTTAATATGCTCTTTATTTTGATTTCCATCTGACTAAAATTTCACAAACCGCTCTTAATTAAAGCATAATTATCTTGATGTGTGATGGTTTTTATTTGTTTAATGCCCATTATGGGCTTGAAAAGTCTATTTCAATAAGTTTGTTGCTTCATCAGGAAAAACCAAGGAAGGCTTAAAAACTTTAGCGTTTTCAATATCCATAAACGCATAAGTGATTAAAATAAGTGTATCGCCAACTGACACTTTTCTGGCGGCAGCCCCGTTTAAGGTTATTTCGCCACTTGTACGTGGCCCGGGAATACAATAGGTTTCTAAACGCTCGCCATTATCATTATTTACAATTTGAACTTTTTCTCCTTGTATAATGTTGGCGGCATCCATTAAATCTTCATCAATGGTAATACTACCAATATAATTGAGTTCTGCACCGGTGCATTTTACTCTGTGAATTTTAGATTTTACGACTTGAATTTGCATGCAGCAAAGATAATTAATTTAATGCGATATTATCAATCAATCTAATATCGTCTGCATATACAGCTATAAACGCTCTATACTTTTTTTTGTTTAATTTTCGTTTAACTGGTTTTAGTGTATCAGCATCTGCAATAATAAAATATTCTAGTTTTAATAAATCGTGATTAGAAAACTGACTTTCAACCCATTCCGCTACTTTATCAGCACTTTTTGTGCCAAATTTTGTTTTGGCAGTTTTTAAGGTTTTGTAAATGAAAGGGGATGCTTTTTTATATTCTGGTTTTAATCTTGTGTTTCTAGAACTCATGGCTAAACCATTGGTTTCACGATGAATTTTACAACCCACAATAGTTACTGGAATGTGTTGTTTTTCAACTAACTTTCTAATTATTGCTAATTGCTGAAAATCCTTTTTACCAAAATACGCTTTGTGCGGTTTTACAATTTCAAAAAAACGTTTTACAATAGTACCAACCCCGTCAAAATGACCGTTACGAAATTTACCTTCCATTTCAAATTCCAACCCGTCAAAATCAAAATTTTCAGCCTTAATTTCACCTTCATAAATAGCATCAACCGTAGGTGCGTAAACCAAGATTTTATCTCTACTTACGGTTTTTAATAAATCCACATCTTGGTTTAAAGTTCTGGGGTATTTCTTTAAGTCATTTTTATTATCAAATTGTGTTGGATTTACAAAAACACTTACCACAACATAGTTGTTATCTGTAAGGGCTTTTTTAACCAACTCTAAATGGCCTTCGTGCAATGCACCCATGGTAGGAACTAATCCGATAGTAAATTCTTTCACTTTTAAAGCATCAATAACCGCTTTAAGTTGTTGTTTTTCTGTGTAAAATTCCACTTTTTAATAAAAAATTAACGCGTGCAAACTTAATATTTTACAGTGAAACTGCATAAAATTTTGTACTTTTGCGTGTTTTTTATTTTGATTTCTTAAATGAAATACCATTTTAAGTAACAAACACAATAGTATTTCTTTTAAAAGGAAATAAATTATTGCCTGTTACATACACGACCATAACAAGTCAACAAAAACAAACATATGAAAGATAAGAGGATATTATACGTATCATCTGAAGTAGTACCTTATTTGCCAGAAACCGAGATTTCATCCATGTCTTTTGAAGCACCAAGACTAGTAAACCAACAAGGCGGACAAATAAGAATCTTCATGCCTCGATACGGGAATATTAATGAAAGAAGACATCAACTACACGAAGTAATAAGGCTTTCTGGAATAAATTTAGTGATTAACGATTTGGATATGCCACTTATAATTAAAGTAGCATCTATTCCTAAAGAACGTATTCAAGTTTATTTTATCGATAATGATGAGTACTTTAAAAGAAAAGCCACTTTAACCGATGAGGATGGTGAATTGTTTTCTGATAACGACGAACGTGCTATTTTTTTCGCAAAAGGTGTTATTGAAACCGTTAAGAAATTAAACTGGTCGCCTGATATTATTCACGTGCATGGTTGGTTGGCAGCATTACTTCCCGTTTACTTAAAAGAATATTATAAAGACGAACCTTTATTTAACGAAAGTAAAATTGTGACCTCTATTTACAATCAAAGTTTTAACAATACGTTAAATAAAGATATGATAAATAAAGTTAAATTTGACAACATAAATGAAGACGCTATTAGCATGCTTAAAGAACCAACATATAATAACTTAATGAAGGTTGCTATTGAATATTCTGACGCATTAATTATAGGCTCTGAACACATGACCGAAGAACTGGATGCCTGCATAAAAGCATCAAACAAACCTATTTTAGAGTACAAAAGCAAAGATGAATTTGGTGAAGCTTATACAGAATTTTTTAACACTGAGGTTTTAAGCTAAAACCCATTATTCATTTGATTTACGTATGAAAAAGACAATTAAAGCCCTTAAACTACCTAGTATTTTTCTATTACTTATGGTTTCTTTTATCGCTTGTGATAAAGATTTTAGTATTATAGAAAGCGATGTTTTAGGTAAAGAGAATTCTAATTTTGAAACTAACAACCTTGATATTCCTATTGTTGCCTATAATAAAAAACTAGATTCATTACAAATTAATGGTTTGGCATCAAACTTACTTGGCGTGTTTAACGATCCTGCTTTTGGATTAACCACGGCTAGCATTGTAACTCAAGTAACACCAGCTTTGTTTAATCCAAATTTTGGCGTTAATCCAGAAATCGATGAAGTAATAATAAACATACCATATTTTAGTACCCAAATTGGAGTTGATGATGATGGTAATGCTACATACGCTTTAGATTCTTTATATGGAGATGCAACAACACCCATTAAACTCACAATTTATCAAAATAATTATTTTTTAAGGGATTTTGATCCTAATTCTGAACTGAATACAGCTCAAAATTATTATTCTAATGCAAACAGCTCCTTAAACTCTGCACTCACAGGTACTAGTGTAGTAAATTTTGATGATCATATTGTCGCTACAATTTATGAAGACCCTGAATTTATCCCAAGTGCAGAAGCTATTGTTATAACTACAGGTACTGGTAATGATGAAGTAACTACAAGGTCTGTACCTGCTTACAGAATAGTTTTAGATACGGATGAGGATAAGTTATATTGGACAAATACCATTATAAGCAAACAAGATGACCCTGTGTTAAGCAATCCTAACAACTTTAAAAATTACTTTAGAGGTCTTTATTTCAAGGCTGAATCTATAGGAACTGATGGTAATATGGTATTAATTAATTTAGCATCTTCAACTGCTAACATTTCTATTAACTACACATCAGGTGAAACGGATGCTAGAACACAATCCACATACACTCTAAATTTTACAGGAAATAGGTTAAATACATTTATAAATGATTATAATCTAGTAACCTTACAAAACGGGAATAAAGACTTAGGAGATGAAAAATTATATTTAAAGGGTATTGAGGGCTCAATGGCTGTGGTAAATTTATTTGAAGACGAAGATGCTTTACAAGATTTTATAAATGAATATAGAATACCTGACGGTAATGGTGATTATTTAAAAGAAAATAATACTGGTGATTTTATTCTAAGGAAAATAATTAATGAGGTACAACTAATAGTTCATGAAGATGAAATTATGGAAACGTTTCCAAAAGATGCGAATGATAACGATTATAGTACTTTCGATAGAGTTTATGCTTACGATATAAAGAATAATATTCCTACTATTGATTACCTTATTGACCCAACAGAAAACGCACAACAGGCTCTTAGTTCTAAAGTTATAAGCTTAGGGCAACGATTTGAAGACGACAAAAATAATTTTAAATATAAAATCCGTTTAACTGAGCATATAAAAAACATTTTACTTAAAGATTCTACTAACACAAAAATAGGTTTAGTCTTATCAACAAATGTTAACTATACAAACATTTCAAGAATTTTAGAAAGTGAGGTTGGCGTTACAGGAATTCCTGCTGCAGCTCTATTAAGCCCAAGAGGCACAATAATTTATGGCACAAATACTACAGATGAGGATAAGAGGATGAAATTAAAAATATATCTTACAGAACCTAAAGGAAATTAAACACTTAGCTTGAGTTTATACGATAAAAGTACTTTTTTTAATAAGAAAATGACTTTTATCGTATAAAATAAGGCATTCATATAATAATTCTTATTCATTAGTATTTATTTCACATATTTGCTCTGAATTAAAAAACCCCAAAATCAAAATAAAACATTATGTGTGGAATTGTAGGATACATTGGTCATAGAGAAGCTTACCCCATTATAATAGAAGGCCTTAAACGCTTAGAATATAGAGGTTATGATAGTGCCGGTATCGCATTGTTTGATGGTACTGATCTTAAAGTTTCAAAAACCAAAGGAAAAGTTGCTGATTTAGAGGCGCGCATAGAAAAAGAAATCACAAAAACCGGCAATGTAGGTATAGGCCACACACGTTGGGCAACACACGGCGTTCCTAACGATATTAACTCACACCCACATGTATCGAACTCAGGTGAATTAGTGATTATTCATAATGGTATCATTGAAAATTATGAATCTCTTAAACAAGAATTAATTTCCAGAGGCTATACATTTCATTCTGATACGGATACCGAAGTCCTTATCAATTTAATTGAAGATGTAAAAAAGAAAGAAAATGTAAAACTAGGTAAAGCTGTACAAATTGCCTTAAACCAGGTTATTGGAGCTTATGCCATAGCTGTTTTCGATAAAAACAAACCAGAAGAAGTTGTTGTGGCTCGTTTAGGAAGCCCCTTAGCTATTGGTATTGGTGAGAATGAAGATGAATTTTTTATTGCTAGTGATGCGTCTCCTTTTTTAGAATACACTAAAAATGCAGTGTATTTGGAAGATGAGGAAATGGCGGTTATAAGATTTCATAAAGGTATAAAAGTTAGAAAAATTAAGGACGATTCTTTAGTTGATACCTATGTTCAAGAGCTCCAGATTAATTTAGAGCAAATAGAAAAAGGTGGTTATGATCACTTTATGCTCAAAGAAATACACGAACAGCCAAAAGCCATTAAAGACACATATCGTGGTAGGTTGTTGCGACATGAAGCTATTATAAAGATGGCAGGTGTTGAAGATAACATGAAAAGGTTTCTTAATGCCAACCGTATTATAATTGTTGCCTGCGGTACTTCGTGGCATGCAGGCTTAGTTGCTGAATATATTTTTGAAGATTTAGCAAGAATACCCGTTGAAGTAGAATATGCCTCAGAATTCAGATATAGAAACCCAGTAATTACTGAAAATGATGTTGTAATAGCCATCTCACAATCAGGGGAAACGGCAGATACACTTGCCGCTATTAAATTAGCAAAATCTAAAGGGGCTTTTGTATTTGGTGTTTGTAATGTAGTTGGTTCGTCTATAGCACGAGAATCAGATGCGGGGGCTTACACCCATGCTGGACCAGAGATTGGAGTAGCTTCAACAAAAGCGTTTACTACTCAAATTACTGTTTTAACTCTAATAGCTTTACGTTTAGCTAGAGCAAAAGGCACTATTAGTAGTTCCGATTTCCGTCAGCATCTTTTAGAATTAGAAATGATTCCAGGTAAAATAGAAAGAGCCTTAGAGTCTGATGCACACATTAAAATGATTTCCGATATCTATAAAGACGTTACTAATTTTCTTTATTTAGGAAGAGGTTACAACTTCCCCGTAGCTTTAGAGGGCGCTTTAAAGCTTAAGGAAATTTCATATATACATGCCGAAGGATACCCTGCTGCAGAAATGAAACATGGCCCTATTGCCCTAATTGACGAAAATATGCCTATTGTTGTAATTGCAACTAAAAAGGGGCATTATGAAAAAGTGGTGAGCAATATCCAAGAAATAAAATCCAGAAAAGGTAAAATAATTGGGATTGTTACTGAAGGTGATACACAAGTTAGGGATTTAGCAGACCACGTTATTGAAGTTCCAGAAACATTAGATTCGCTTTCACCATTATTAACTACTATTCCGTTACAACTATTATCATATCATATTGCCGTATTGTTGGATAAAAATGTAGATCAACCCAGAAATTTAGCAAAATCTGTTACTGTAGAATAAAACAAACTTATAATTCAAAACAACTTTTAAAATGTTGAAATATGACAAAATCTCATATTTCAACATTTTTTTTACTAAATACTTAATAAAACAGATTCTTTTTTGTTAAAAAGTACTATGCGTGCATAATTTTTTTATATTTTTATGTGCAAGTCATATTTTATATACATATATTGCTACTCTAAA
>CAXBID010000030.1:0-22468 GCA_963975495.1 uncultured Flavobacteriaceae bacterium
AAAATAAAATAATTAACTTCGTAGCCATTAAAAAAGTTCGCAGTTTTCAGTAGCAGTAAGCAGTCTCAAACTCATGGATTTTTTTAAGATTAAAAACTAAATATTAATATATAAAATACCCATAATGAAAATATTAGTGTGTATTAGTCATGTTCCAGACACCACTTCAAAAATTAATTTTACTGAAAGTGATACCAAGTTTGACACTAACGGTGTGCAATTTGTAATTAACCCGAACGATGAATTTGGTTTAACCCGAGCTATGTGGTTTAAGGAAAAACAAGGCGCAAATGTAACGGTTGCAAATGTTGGTGGCACAGAAACAGAGCCCACACTGCGTAAAGCTTTAGCTATTGGAGCTGATGCTGCAATTAGAGTAAATACGCCTGCTACCGATGGGTTTTCGGTTGCAAAACAACTAGCTCATATAGTTAAGGATGGTGGTTACGATTTAGTAATTGCTGGTCGTGAATCTATTGATTATAACGGCGGAATGGTTCCTGGCATGATTGCTGGTTTAACAGAATCTAACTTTGTAAATAACTGCATAAAACTTGAAGTTGATGGTACTTCCGCGAAAGCGACAAGAGAAATTGACGGTGGAAAAGAAACGGTTTCAACATCTTTACCATTGGTAATTGGGGGTCAAAAAGGATTGGTTGAAGAAAGTGATTTACGAATTCCTAATATGCGTGGTATCATGATGGCGCGTCAAAAACCCTTAACAGTTGTTGAACCTGTTGAAGCTAAAGCAGAAACAACTTCTGTTTCATTTGAAAAACCAGTTCCAAAAGGCGCAGTTACTTTAGTATCTCCAGATAATTTAGATGAATTAATAAGCTTACTTCATAACGAAGCTAAGGTAATTTAGTTTACTGAATTATCCTGAATTTATTTCAGGATCTTTTTAGAGTAAAATTAAAAGTTAAACAGTTCCTGAAACAAGTCCAGGAAAAAATTTAAAAAATTTTTATGTCAGTTTTAGTATATACAGAATCAGAACAAGGAAAATTTAAAAAGACAGCTTTAGAGGTTGCTTCTTATGCCAAAGCGGTTGCTGACCAATTAGGAACAACCGTAACTGCAGTAACTATAAATGTTGGTGATGCTTCAGAATTGGGCAACTATGGTGTTGATAAGGTTTTAAATGTTTCAAACGAAAAATTAGCTGCTTTTAATGCCAAAGGATATGCCGAAGCCATAAAACAAGCTGCCGAAAAAGAAGCTGCAAAAGTTGTTATTGTAAGCTCTAGTGCAGATAGTAAATATTTAGCACCGCTTTTAGCTGTTGGTTTAAATGCGGGTTATGCTACAAATGTTATAGAAGCACCTTCCAGTACAAATCCGTTTACAGTTAAACGTACCGCTTTCACAAATAAAGCTTTCGAAATAACGCAAATAAACACCGATGTAAAAATTATTGGTGTTTCCAATAATTCTTTCGGATTGGTTGAAAATAGTGGTAACGCTTCCGCGGAAGACTTTTCGTCTTCAATTCCAGATTTAGGAGTTACAGTTGAATCTTTAGATAAAGCGACCGATAAAGTGACTATTGCCGATGCAGAAATTGTAGTATCTGCAGGTCGTGGATTAAAAGGGCCTGAAAATTGGGGCATGATTGAAGAACTTGCCGATGTTTTAGGGGCAGCAACCGCTTGCTCTAAACCTGTTTCAGATTTAGGTTGGCGCCCACATAGCGAACACGTTGGGCAAACAGGAAAACCTGTAGCATCAAACTTATATATTGCCATTGGTATTTCTGGTGCTATTCAGCATTTGGCAGGTATTAATGCCTCAAAAGTAAAAGTGGTCATCAACACCGATCCTGAAGCTCCTTTTTTCAAAGCTGCTGATTATGGTGTAGTTGGCGATGCTTTTGAGGTTGTTCCGCAACTTATCGAAAAATTAAAGACTTTTAAAGCACAACAATAAAATATTTTTTTATAAATTGTGATACCATTTCTGTATTGAAATTACTGCAAAATAAAATGATGATTTTTTCCTTTATACGAAATAGAAAAATAAAGCATAGCCTTAGTTACGGTTTCTTTTTATATTAAAGTAGAAAGGGAAAAAGGTGTTTTATTACGGTTATTTCAATGAAAAAAAGGTATAAAGTAGTATTGAACTGCTTAAATTAGCATTTTATCTTAATGTGGCAGGCACAGTTGGTAAAGTCCTAATTTAAACAGTTCTTTGCGTTTTTATATAAATTATGAGTTTAGTAAAATTAAATATAAAAGGGATATCGTACAGTCAAACCCAAAATGGTGCTTATGCATTGATTTTAAATGAAGTAGATGGCGACCGTAAACTTCCTATAGTTATTGGTGCTTTTGAGGCACAATCTATAGCCATTGCTTTGGAAAAGGAAATTAGCCCACCACGACCTTTAACTCACGATTTATTTAAAAATTTCGCTGATAGGTTTGATATTGTTGTAAAGCAAGTGATTATTCACAAATTGGTTGACGGCGTTTTTTACTCCAGTTTAATTTGCGAACGCGATAAAATTGAAGAAATTATTGATGCCAGAACAAGTGATGCCATTGCATTAGCACTTCGTTTTCAAGCACCAATATTTACGTATAAAAACATTCTTGATAAAGCTGGTATTTACTTAAAGGTGAATCCTAAAAAAGAGGATGAGGATGAAGGCACCCAAGACAGTATTTTAATGGACGATTTAGTTGCTAACGAACTAGAACCAAATACAAAACGCGAGAGTTTTAAAAGCAAAACCCTTGAAGAACTTCATAACTTATTAAATGAAGCTGTTGTGAATGAAGATTATGAAAAAGCAGCACGCATTCGCGATGAAATCTCAAAACGAGAATCCTAAATTTCAATTTATTTCTTACTATATGAAAAAGCTATTATTGCTATTTATCACTATTTTTTTTGTAGGATATTCAACAATTTTAGCTCAAAATACAGATTCAATAGATGTTGAAAGCACTAACGAAACTGTATCTCAAACGTATTCAGATTCTATTAACAACATTGTTGATTTATCAAAAACCAATGATGATTTAGCTAATACGGAAAACAGTAATGCATCTGAAACTTCAGATATAAGTGACAACCAAGTTGCAATAATTCCAAATGAAGGGTTCACATTCACTAGTTTATGGCGTGGGGTTTTAGGAATGATTTCACTCGTATTTATTGCTTTTTTGTTCAGCAGTAAAAGAAAAGCCATTAATTGGAAAATTGTTGGAATTGGTTTGGCTTTTCAACTTTTAATAGCCATAGGTGTTTTAAAAATTGAGTTTATAAAAATTATTTTTGAATTTGTAGGCGGCCTGTTTGTAAGTGTATTGGATTTTACTCGTGCAGGCAGCAAATTTTTATTTGAAGGTTTAGTAGTCGATATGGATACTTTCGGATTCATTTTCGCCTTTCAAGTATTACCAACCATCATATTCTTTTCTGCATTAACATCGGTTTTATTTTATCTCGGTATCATTCAAAAAGTAGTAAAAGCTATGGCTTGGTTATTATCCAAAACCTTAAAAATATCAGGAGCAGAAAGTTTAAGTGTTGCTGGGAATATCTTTTTAGGCCAAACTGAAGCGCCACTTTTAATTAAGGCTTATTTAGAGAAAATGAATAAGTCCGAAATACTTTTAGTCATGATTGGTGGTATGGCAACCGTTGCTGGCGCAGTACTTGCAGCCTATATCGGTTTTCTTGGTGGAGACGATCCTGGATTAAGATTATTTTATGCAAAACACCTATTGGCTGCGTCGGTTATGGCGGCCCCTGGTGCTGTTGTGATTTCAAAAATATTATATCCGCAAACAGAAGACGTAAATACTGATGCTGAAGTTTCCCAGGAAAAAATTGGATCAAACTTTTTAGATGCTATTGCAAACGGTACTACAGAAGGTTTAAAATTAGCTGTTAATGTTGGCGCCATGCTTCTTGTTTTTGTGGCATTTATTGCCATGTTTAATGGTATTTTAGGTTGGGTTGGAGATTTTACAAGCATAAATATTTGGATTGCCAACAACACAACTTACGAAAGCTTATCGCTTGAACTTATTTTAGGATATGCTTTTGCACCACTTATGTGGTTAATTGGTGTTGCTACTGAAGATATGGCACTTATGGGTCAACTTTTAGGTATTAAACTAGCAGCCAGCGAATTTATAGGTTATATACAATTAGCTGACTTAAAAAATGCAGGGAACTCAATTCATTTAACTTACGAGAAATCCATAATTATGGCGACTTATATGCTTTGTGGATTTGCAAATTTTGCCTCTATTGGTATTCAAATTGGCGGTATTGGATCGTTAGCTCCTGGGCAACGTAAAACACTTTCCAAGTTTGGTATGAAAGCCTTGATTGGTGGAACTATTGCTTCCTTAATTTCGGCTACTATTGCTGGAATGATAATTGGTTAATCCCCATTGTCCTACGGACATTTCCCCAAAAGGGAAAACTAGCAATTCTCAAAAAACATTTCGCTTATATTTAGTTAATAACTTTTGATATTATAACGTATTGAGTTCACTAGATTCAACTCTTATTTTTTATTTTTACTTCGAAATTTTTTTAAATAATTAAAGCAGTTTCTTCCCTTTGGGAAGACAGAAGATTAGGATGCAGCAATATCACGATTTAGTAAAATACGTTTTAGAAAACGGTAATGAAAAAGGAGATCGCACAGGCACAGGCACGAAAAGTGTTTTTGGCTATCAAATGCGATTTGATTTAAGTGAAGGTTTTCCCATGGTAACCACAAAAAAACTACACTTAAAGTCTATTGTTTATGAATTACTTTGGTTTTTAAAAGGCGACACAAATATTAATTATTTAACCGAAAATGGGGTTCGTATCTGGAATGATTGGGCTGATAAAAATGGTGATTTAGGCCCTGTTTATGGTCATCAATGGCGTAATTGGAACAGTGATGAAATCGACCAAATAAAAGAGGTTATACATACGCTAAAAAACAACCCAAATAGTAGAAGGATGTTAGTTTCTGCTTGGAATCCTTCTGTATTACCCGATACTTCAAAGTCTTTTGATGAAAACGTAGCAAACGGCAAAGCAGCACTTCCGCCATGTCATGCTTTTTTTCAATTTTATGTAAGCCCCCCAACCCCCGAAGGAGGAGTAAATGCGAGACCTAGACTGTCTTTGCAATTATATCAACGTAGTGCTGATATATTTTTAGGCGTACCATTTAATATTGCATCGTATGCTTTATTCACTATGATGATGGCTCAAGTTTGCGGTTACGAAGCTGGCGAATTTATTCACACATTTGGTGATGCGCATATTTACAGCAATCACTACGAGCAGTTAGAATTACAATTATCAAGAGATATTCGCCCTTTACCAAAAATGATTTTAAATCCTGAAATTAAAGATATATTTGATTTTGATTTTGATGATTTTACTTTGGTAGACTATAATCCACATCCGCACATCAAAGGTGTTGTGGCAGTATAAAACAAAAAAGCTTTCCAAAATGGAAAGCTTTTTTTAATTCTTTTAAATAATTCACTAAACGTTTACAATACTGTTCTCTGCTCCTGCAAAGTCATTCCATGCGTAAGCATCGGCAGCAGCATCGTTTACATAAGCACCATCTACTACGTATTTAAATTCGTAAGTATTATCTTTTTCTAAATCTAAAGTGCCTTTAAATGTACCATTCTTTAATTTTTTTAGTGGAGCTTTTTTAGCATTCCAATCGTTAAAGCTTCCTACAACAGAAACTTTTTTTGCATCTTCAGCTTCAATAGAAAATGTAACTTTACAAACTGGTTTGCTTTTTAAATATTGTTTTTTAATAGCCATGATTAAAATTTTTAAGTGTGTTGTTTTATGACACAAATTTATAAAACATTATTCTTGCTGTATCCATTTAGTTAATATTATAGCGAAGAATTATTAATTTGTTAATATGGCTCTTAATAAATTAAGCGTTAGAAAAAAAACTTGATAAAAATTTATGTTATTATCAATAATAAATTTATCTTTTTGCCTGATTTTCAGTGAGTTTTACCCGAAAACGTTTGCGTAAAACTTTTGTTTTTTAGGTTTTAATAATCCGTTCATCAAAAAAACTTTAACTTTACAAACCTTATTTTAATATCATGTTTGGAAAAAAGAAAGATACTCCACAAATAGACAAAGACCAATTAGAGCTTATTGAAAATGCTCAAAAGCGTATCAAACAAAAAAAACGTTTATACATTCATTTTGTTATTTTTCTAATTGGAGCCATCTTTTTAATAGTGGCCAATACTGTTTTAGGCATTGGTAAAGACTTCAAGATTTTTGATATCAATTGGTTTGTTTTTGCCATACTAATTTGGTTGTTTCTATTTATTTATCATTTATTTAATGTTTTTGTTACCCAAAAGTTTATGGGTAAAGCATGGGAGCAGGAACAACTAGAAAAACTCGTGGCAAAACAACATCGACGTATTGAAAAACTCAAAGCAGGTTTTGTAAAAGAAGAAACACTCTTAGCACAGAGCGAAGTTTATAACAAATCGTCCAAAGCTTCAAATAGAACATCGGAGCTTACAATGATTGTGGCTGCAGCCGAAAATAATGCAATTGGAAAAGGCAATCAGTTAATATGGCATTTAAGCGATGATTTAAAACGCTTTAAAAGTTTAACCAACGGGCATCATATTATTATGGGACGTAAAACTTTTGAAAGTTTCCCAAAACAATTACCAAATAGAACGCATGTAGTAATTACAAGACAACCAGATTATAGAGCCCCTGATGGTGTTATTGTAGTGCATAGTCTAGAAGATGCTATTGATGCCGCTAAAAACGATGTACAACCTTTTATTATAGGGGGTGGTCAAATTTATAAACAAGCTATGAGTTTAGCGGATAAAATTGAATTAACTAGAGTACACGGAAATTTTGAAGCCGATACTTTTTTCCCTAAAATAGACTCTGCCGTTTGGAAAGAAACATCTAATATCTTTCATAAAAAAGATGAAGACCATGAGTATGAGTTTTCGTTTATTACTTATGAGAGGAAATAAGCTTAAGTTGACTTTGTGAAAAATTACGGCCACTTTCGTTTAACATTAAATATTAAGATATTAAAACGATTTTATATTGAGTCGTTGTGCTTCATTCCCCACATCACGGAAAACCGAGATTAATTTCTCCAGATAACGTGAAAATTTTAGGGAATTTTAAAAAAAATAGAACAAAAAATATCTGAATCACCTAATAATAAAGGGACACAGGACAAAAACAACAAAGTTTGACGTTAGTCAGAATACACAAAACTGTTAAACGAACCTTCCAAAAATTCTTTTCTAAACTCCTAGCCCAATTTTCAGTAATTTTGCCAAATGGTTAAAGAAATACAACTTCGTATTACACTTAAAGAAGAAGAAATTAGTGATATTCTTGTTTTAAAATCTGCCTTAAAATTAGCTATTGCTAAAAACGAGATTACGGGCGTCAAAATTCTTCGAAAATCCATCGATGCCAGAAAGCCAAAAATTATTTTTAATTATAAAGTTGCGGTTTATATAAGAGAAAAGCTTCCTGAAAATTCAGAATACACCTTTGATTATAAAGATGTTTCCAAAGCAAAACCCATCCATATTATTGGCTTCGGACCAGCAGGTATGTATGCCGCTTTACGCTGTATTGAACTTGGTTTTAAACCCATTGTTTTAGAGCGTGGTAAAAATGTTCAAAATCGTCGTCGCGACTTAAAAGCCATAAATCAAGATCATATTGTAAACGAAGATTCCAATTATTGTTTCGGAGAAGGTGGTGCAGGAACATACAGTGACGGAAAGCTTTATACACGAAGCTTAAAACGTGGCGATGTACGACGCATTTTTGAAAACCTAGTATTTCATGGCGCTACCGACCAAATTCTTGTAGATGCACATCCTCATATCGGCACCAATAAACTGCCAAAAGTGGTTCAAAACATTCGAGAAACTATTTTGAATCATGGTGGCGAGATTCATTTTGAAACTCGTGTTACCGACTTTATAATAAAAAACAATAAAATTCAAGCCATTCAACTTCAAAACGGTGAAGAAATAACTGTAGAAAAAGTCATTTTAGCTACTGGACATTCTGCTCGTGATATCTTTTATTTACTTCATAAAAAACAAATCGCTTTGGAAGCTAAATCGTTTGCTATGGGCGTTCGGGTGGAACACCCACAACATATTATAGACTCCATTCAATACCATTGTTCTGGTAAGCGTCCAGACTTACTTCCAGCGGCTTCATACGGATTAGTGCAACAAGTTAATGATAGAGGTGTTTATTCATTTTGCATGTGCCCCGGTGGGTTTATTGTGCCTGCTGCTACTGCCAATGGTGAGGTTGTAGTAAATGGCATGTCGCCTTCTAAACGCAACAATTTATATGCTAATTCTGGTATTGTGGTTGAAATTAATGTGGATATCGATTTGCACAAATATGAGCCCTTTGGCCCTTTAAAAGGACTCGAATATCAAAAAAATTTAGAAAAATTGGCTTTTACAGCAGGTGGAAGAAGTCAGTCGGCTCCCGCTCAACGTTTAACAGATTTTGTTGAAGGTAAACTTTCTGCAAGTTTAAATGACACATCTTACCAACCTGGACTAAATTCCGCACCTTTACATTCCCTTTTACCAAAATTAATCGGTAGCCGATTGCGAAAAGGGTTTCAAGCTTTCGGGCAAAAAATGAAAGGCTATTATACCGAAGAAGCCAATATAGTAGGTGTAGAATCCAGAACCTCATCGCCAGTAAATATCCCGAGAAATGAGCGTTTGGAGCATCCTGAAATATTCAATTTATTTCCTTGCGGAGAAGGTGGAGGTTATGCTGGTGGTATTGTTTCGGCTGCTATGGATGGCGAACGTTGTGCCGAAGCGGCAACTAAAGTGATTAAATGTTAAACTGTAGAATTATCAAATTCAGATATTTTGACAAGTTTCAACCTTTTTTCTTGCATTTTATAAAAAAATTGGAATATTTAAGTTCGAATTAAACTACTCTATTAAATGAAAAAATCATTATTTATTTTCCTGTTTACAGCAACAAGCCTATTTGTTAATGCTCAAGTTTCTTTTGAAGATGCTTATTTCATTAACAACTCCGATCAAAAAATTAATTGTTTAATTAAAAATACTGATTGGAAAAATAATCCGACTGAATTTTATTATAAGCTATCAGAAACTAGTGAAGAAATACTAACAAATATAAATTCTGTTAAAGAGTTTGCTTTTTTAACGGGATCAAAATACATAAGGTATAATGTAAATATTGACAGATCTAGCGATAATATAAATAAATTAAGCACTGTTAAAACACCGGAATTTAAAAAAGAATTACTCTTTTTGAAACTATTAATAGAAGGAAAAGCTAATTTATATTCTTACCACGATGGCGAATTACAACGCTATTTTTATAAGACTGATATTTCTGATATTGAGCAACTCATTTTCAAAAAATATAAAACATTAGAAAACCAAATTCGTAAAAATAACAGATATAAGCAACAGCTTTTAACCAATTTAAAATGCGAAACCATTTCATTGGAAGATGTTGAAAATATTAATTACAAACAGAGTGATTTACTAAAATTATTCCTAAAATACAATGAATGTAGTAACGTCGAGTCAATTAACCATATTAAAAAGAAAAAAGAAGATTTGTTTAATTTAACTATACGTCCAGGTGTAAATAATGCCTCTTTAAAACTAGAAAATACCGCTTTAAATTTAGCGAAAATAAATTTTGATAATGAATTGTCGTTTAGACTTGGGTTAGAGGCAGAGTTTATTATGCCTTTTAATAAAAATAAATGGGCTTTTTTGATAGAACCAACTTACCAATATTATAAAACAGAAAAAAAAGATATAACTTATATCCAAAATGAAGCAATAACTAGAAAATCGGATATTGTTGTGGATTATTCAAGTATAGAAATCCCTATTAGCTTAAGGCATTATATGTTTTTAAATAATAACTCTAAATTATTTTTTAACTTATCTTTTATTTTAGATGTTTCATTATCCAACACTATTGATGTAGTCGATACGATTAGCATATTTTTTGATGATGTAGAAATTACTTCCAAACCAAGCTTTGCTTTAGGTTTTGGATATAACTTTAAAAGTAATTATTCCCTAGAGATGAGAGTTGGCTTGAATAGAGAAATCACAAATGATACTCCTACTTGGTTATCTAATTACACAACAACATCACTAATTTTTGGTTATACTCTATTTTAAAATTAATCACAGTAAACTCTTGATAATTTATATTCTCTTTAAATTATTCCTATTTTTGCCACATTAAAACGAATTTAATAACTAACTAAAAAAGTTTCTTTCCTTTGGAAAGACGGAAGATAGGATGAACGCATATATATTTCCAGGTCAAGGCGCACAATTCCCAGGCATGGGTTTAGACCTTTATGAAAACTCGCCTTTGGCTCAAGAGTTATTTGAACAAGCCAATGAAATACTCGGTTTTAATATTACAGATATCATGTTTGAAGGTTCAGCTGAAGACCTTAAAGAAACTAAAGTAACGCAACCTGCCATATTTTTACATTCGGTTATATTGGCTAAAACTTTAGGGGATCGTTTTAAACCTGATATGGTTGCAGGACATTCACTCGGAGAGTTTTCAGCTTTAGTGGCAAATGGTGCCTTAAATTTTGAAGATGGGCTAAAACTGGTTTCACAGCGTGCTATTGCTATGCAAAAAGCCTGCGAGCTACAACCGAGCACTATGGCCGCAGTTCTAGGATTGGATGATGATATTGTTGAAAAAATATGTGCTACAACTGAAGGCATTGTGGTTGCTGCAAATTATAATTGCCCAGGACAATTGGTAATTTCTGGAGGCATTGAAGCCATTAACAGAGCCTGTGAAGCACTAAAAGAAGAAGGTGCACGCAGAGCTTTGGTATTACCTGTTGGAGGCGCATTTCACTCACCATTAATGGAACCTGCTCGTGAGGAATTGGCCGCTGCTATTGAAAACACAACATTTAGCAAACCTAACTGCCCTATTTATCAAAATGTAACTGCAAATGCTGTAATTAATGAATCTGAAATCAAAGCAAATTTAATTTCCCAGTTAACTGCTCCAGTACGTTGGACACAATCTGTACAACAAATGATTACTGATGGTGCTACATTATTTACTGAAGTTGGCCCAGGTAAAGTATTGCAAGGTTTGGTAAAGAAAATTAATAGAGATGCTGAAACGATTTCTGCAACTTTTGAAAGTAATAGCTAAATGAAATTATCAAAACGTTCCATTTACATCATATTAGTTATTGTTTCAACTATTGTTGTCGATCAGATTTCAAAGGTTTTAGTTAGAGCTAATATTGAACCTAGAACAGAAACTAGTATTGGTGAACGAATTCAACTCATTGGTGAAAATTTCATTATGATGAATGTTGAAAATGAAGGTGCGTTTCTTGGTATGGGAAGTGAGTTAAGCGGCCCTTTAAGAATTGTATTATTGCTTATTTTACCCATTTTGGTTTTAGGCTTTGTTTTACGTTATATTTTAAAAGATAAAAGTTTAGATAATTGGTCGCTCTTTGCTTTTGCTAGTATTATTGGCGGTGGCATAGCGAATGTTTTTGATAGAATAGCTTACGGATCGGTAACCGATTTTTTCTATATTAAACTCACTGATGTATTACGAACTGGTATTTTTAATATGGCAGATTTATCTGTAACTACTGGGATGATTATATTGGTAATTGTTAGTTTTAAGAAGAAAAAGAAAACCTCGTAAATAAAGAATTTTTTGAAACGAACTATCCTCGAGGCAGAGCCATAGAAGTATTTTACTCGTTTCATTTTGACCTTAGAGCCAAAAATAAGAAGGTGCTAAAATTTTAGCACCCTTTTAATCAGTTTTAAAAAATAACTATTTATTAGCTCTAACTACTTGTTCCCATTTCCATGCAGAACGCATAGCGTCATCAAGCGACAACTCCGTTTTCCAACCTAATTCATCATTCGCTTTATGAGTATCTGCATACGCAGAAATAATATCACCTTCTCTTCTACCTACAATCTTGTAATTCAATTTTTTGCCTGAAACGCGCTCAAAAGATTTAACGACTTCTAAAACCGTACTTCCCTTTCCTGTTCCCAGATTGAAGGTTTCGTAGTTTTCTTTATTTTTATTTTGTAGTAAGCGTTGTAGCGCAACAACATGTGCTTTGGCTAAATCTACTACATGAATATAATCTCTGATACAGGTTCCATCAGGTGTTGGATAATCATCACCAAAAACAGATAATTCCTTTCTTAAACCGATAGCGGTTTGAGTTATAAACGGCACTAAATTTTGGGGTACTCCAATGGGTAACTCACCAATTTTACCAGATTCGTGAGCTCCAACAGGGTTAAAATAACGTAGAGCTATAGCATTTAAATTTTCTGATACCTTACAAGTATCTTTAATAATTTCTTCACCTATTTGCTTAGTATTGCCATAAGGAGACTCTGCTTGTTTTACAGGCGCATTTTCAGTAATTGGTAACTCATCTGCCTGTCCATATACTGTGCACGATGAACTAAAAATGAATGCTGCGGATGGTAGTTTTTGCAATTCTTTTAAAATATAAATCAATGTCGCTATGTTATTCTCATAATACAATAAGGGTTCTTTTACACTTTCACCAACAGCTTTACTAGCAGCAAAATGAATAACACCTTTTATGTCATTATGCTTTGCGAAAAAGGTTTCAACACCAGCTCTATTTTTTAAATCTAATTTTTCAAAAACTGGCTTTTTACCCGTAATTGAAGTTATACCGTCTAAAACTTTAATTGACGAATTCGATAAGTCATCAATAATAACAACGTCGTACCCTTCATTTTGCAATTCTACAACCGTGTGCGACCCAATAAATCCTAATCCGCCAGTAACTAATATTTTATCCATTTATAAATTTTATGATTGTTGATGTAATAAATTCTATTTGTTCATCATCCAATTCAGTATGCATTGGTAGAGAAATAACTTCCTTAACTAATTGATTCGTCACTTTAAAATCATTCTCGTTATAGCGCTCATCTTCATACGCTTTTTGGTTATGCAAAGGAATTGGATAATACACGCCACAAGGAATATTCTTCTCATTTAAATGTTTTACTAAAGCATCCCTATCACTGTTTTTTATCTTTAAAGTATATTGATGAAAAACATGGCAGTCGCAAGTATCACAAATACCATCACAACCATTTACTGTTTTGGGAGTAATTATGTTTTCAATAGGTTCAAAAGCTTTATTATACTTTCTTGCAGCATTTTGTCTTGCTTTATTGTAATTATCTAAATGCGGTAATTTCGCATCTAAAACAGCTGCTTGAATACTATCTAAACGTGAGTTAACACCAATAACATCATGATGATAACGCTCATACATCCCGTGGTTTACAATACCTCGAATGGTATATGCTAAATCGTCATCATTTGTGAAAATGGCGCCACCGTCGCCGTAACACCCTAGATTTTTAGACGGAAAAAACGATGTAGCTCCAACATTACCAATGGTTCCTGCTTTTACTTTAGTGCCATTTTTATATTTATAATTCGCACCAATAGCTTGGGCATTATCTTCAATTACAAATAAGTTATGCGCTTTAGCAATTTCCATTATCGCCTCCATATCAGAACATTGTCCAAACAAATGTACAGGAACAATGGCTTTTGTTTTTGGTGTAATGGCCTTTTTTATAGCTTCGATGCTGATATTGAAATCATCGGCATTCACATCAACTAAAACTGGTGTTAACTGCAACAAGGCAATGACCTCTACCGTAGCAGCAAAAGTAAAATCGGCAGTAATAACCTCATCTCCTGGTTTTAAACCTAAACCCATCATAGCTATTTGCAAAGCATCAGTACCATTTGCGCATGGTATTACATGTTTTACATTTAAATACGTTTCTAAATTCTTTTGAAATTGATGAACTTTTGGGCCGTTTATAAAAGCGGTAGTTTCTATCACTTCTTGTATTGAAGGATTAACGACATCCTTTATGTCGTTATACTGACCCTTTAGGTCAACCATTTGTATTTTCTTCATCTAAAATAAATTAAAGTCAATATTATAAAACTGACTCATTTTAATGAATACCCAATATGGGTTTGTAGCTTACAAAATTACAAAAATCATACGCGACAAACAATGAATTTACTTTAAAGAAATGTATTTTAGCAGCAAAGAAACAAACTTGGGTTTTATTTACAACATAGGAATACATTTAACCGGTTTTGGATTACGATGTGCAGCTCCGTTTAATGAAAAAATAAAGAAAGGTGTTGTTGGTCGGTCACACACTTTTAAAATTCTAGAAACTGTTTTAAATAAAAGCGACAAAACACTTTGGTTTCATTGTGCATCGTTAGGCGAATATGAGCAAGGTTTACCAGTTTTTGAAGCACTTAGAAAGCACTACAAAAATCATAAAATTGTACTGAGTTTTTTTTCACCTTCGGGTTATGAAATTCGTAAAAATTCACCTATCGCGGATGTTGTTGTTTATCTCCCGATAGATACCAAAAAAAATGCGAAACGTTTTTTAGATAGTGTCAATCCTGAACTTGCTGTTTTTGTAAAATATGATATTTGGCCTAATTTTTTAAATGAATTAAAAAGTAGAAAAGGTCGTGCTATTTTAATATCGGCTTCGTTTAGAGAAAACCAATCGTATTTTAAATTTTACGGGAAATCTTTAAGACATGCTTTATTTGCTTTTGAACATATTTTTACTCAAAATGAAATTTCAAAAAAATTACTCCATTCTATAAACTACAACAACGTAACAGTTTCTGGAGACACCCGTTTTGATAGAGTATTCAGCCAATTAGAATTGAATAATTCGCTAGATTTTATTGAAATTTTTAAAGGCAATAAGTTATGTATAGTAGCAGGTAGCACATGGCCTGAAGGGGAAGACTTGTTTATTAATTATATTAACAAGTCAATAAAAAAAGACATTAAATTTATTATTGCTCCACATGATATAAAAGAAAATAACATCCTAGATTTGCAAAAAAGGTTAAATACTTCATCAGTGTTATTCTCTGAAAAAGATGACAAGCCACTTGAAAAAGCTCAAGTTTTTATTGTTAATACTATTGGTATCCTTACAAAAATATATAGTTACGGCGCTATTGCTTATGTAGGAGGCGCCATGGGAAATACTGGATTACACAATACTTTAGAACCTGCCGTTTTTGGGTTACCTATAATAATTGGCCATAATTATTCTAAATTTCCTGAAGCTAAGGCTCTAATAGAAAATGGTGGCATGTTTTCGATTTCAAATCAACAAGAGTTCGATAAAATACTAAATGAACTCATTGAAAATCAAGAAAAAAGATTGAAAACTGGAAGTAAGAATTTAGATTATATTCAAAAAAACAGAGGTGCCGTCATCCAAATACTTGATTACCTACGTATATAAACTGATTTCGTTAACATTTGTTAAAAATGAATATAATAGATGTTAAAATTTAACAAAAGTTAATCAGTAAATTAAAACAATAAATACTAAAACAAAAACCAATGAAAAAATTATTATTAAGCACCGTTTTATTACTAGCCTTAAGTTTAACATTTACATCTTGTAGAGAAACAAAAAACGAATCTGTAGAAGATACTCTTGAAAATGCTGCCGATGCGGTTGAAGATGCTGCGGATGACGCTGCTGATGCTACTGAAGGAGCTCTTGAAGAAGCTGGCAAAGCTATAGATAACGCCGTTGACGAGGTAAAAGAGGCAGGTGAAGCTACCAAAGATGCCGTTGATGAAATTGATGGTGACGATAACTAAGAAGACACTTAAAAGTTATTAAAAAAAGAGAAGCAATGCTTCTCTTTTTTTATTTAATATCATTTTAAAAAAATGAAATTTTCACATTCTAAACTTCTGGTTTTACTTTAAAAAGCACACCTAAACTTTTACCACCAAAAACACAATTTGCAACTTTTAGAGCTTAGTGTTTTAATTTTAAAAACAACTTTTCCCTTTTAGTTTTCATAGCAAATTCCAGAAAAACTATTTAAAAATCAACAAATATATTAGGTCAAAAACATTAATCCTCAAAAAGTTCTGTAATAGGCTTACTCTTTGCAGAATTAGGCAAAGGGATACCAACTAAAAAAGATACCGTAGATGCTATTTGGTCTATGGTATATAACTTTACAGTTTCTCCTTTGGGTATTCCATAACCATACCATAATAAAGGCACATTTGTATCGCTATTGTATGCTGTACCATGGTTTGTCCCAAAGGCTCTTTGTTCCATCCAACCAGAATAAAAATTTAAAAGTATATCTCCAGAATTTAATGGATTATAGCTATTCATGAATACCTGACCTATATCACTATTCATTAAAACATTACTTCTTAAATTGGGTATGTATACATTCTTAATCCCTTTTACTTGTGTTTGTAAAAATAATAGCGATGCCTCTAAAATGCTTTGGTTCGTTCTAAATGAATCAGATATATAAATCTGAGTCTTATCAAAAAAACTTATGTAGTTTTTAGTCCCAAATTCTTTAGACAAATAGCTATTTAAATCCAATGCTATTTTTTGAGGATCATAAAATTGACCAGATAGATTGCTTTGTTTTAAAAATACAGGATTATCACTAGCAGCATGATCTGCGGTTAGGAATAAAAGAAAATTATTTTCTCCTAGTGTTGTGTCTAAATAATTGAGTAATTTTTCCAATTCCCTATCTAAACGCACATAGGTATCTTCTAGCTCTTTAGATCTAATTCCAAAATTATGCCCTATGTAGTCTGTACTAGAATAACTTATTGTTAGAAAATCCACATCATTTCCATGGCCTAGCTTTTCGCCTTTAATAGCAGCTATTGCCATAGACGTTAATAGCGTATTTCCCTGTGGCACTTGAGTAAGAAGTGTGAAATTGCCGTTATATTTTCTTAGTTCTTTTAAATGATATGGAAACGTTGGAGCTTGTTTTCCATTAAAATGATGCTCAAAGGTAGCATTATCTAAAGTACTATTTATATATCTTTCAATTGGAAAATAGGTATCCCATGTTTGATTCAATAGTTTATCTGCTTGTTTTTGATTATTAAATTTAATCAACCAATCGGGTAATTTAGAATCATAATAAGAACTTGTTATAAAATCACCTGTTTCAGTATTATACCAAAACGCATAATCTGCCATATGCCCTGAAGGAAATATTGCTCCTCTATCTTTTAATGATAAGCCTATGACTTTTGATCTTCCATTGGTAAATAGCTTTAATTCATCAGCGATATTAGTAGTTAAAAGATTCTTTGGTGATCTTGAATATTTATTTATTTCGGAAGATATAATATTATCATTATTGATTAAGTAAGCGGTTGTATCTTCTGCGCAGTAAACAGCTCTTTTTAGTCTTCTATCATACCAGTCATTTCCGACGATACCATGATGTTCTGGTGTTGTTCCTGAAAAAATAGATGCATGCCCCGGACCTGTTGCCGTTGGAATGTAGTTGTAATGAATGTTTTTTACATTAAAGCCTTCTTTTATCAATCGTCTAAAACCATTTTCACCATAATTATCTTGAAAACGATATAAATATTCTGCTCGCATTTGGTCTACTACTAAACCTATAATTAATTTGGGTTTATCTCTTTTCTGTGCTATCGAATTAAAGGAAACCATTAAAACTATAGTTAAGACCAAATTCTTAATAATCTTTACATCCATAATAGTATAAAATTAAAAGTTCAATCATTAAATTTTACGGGTTCTATTTCCCATATTTTATTTGCGGTAAAAAACGGATGTCCTTTCACATGAAGTTGGAATACTGGAATAAATTTTATTGTTTTTTGTAGATTTATTTCAATCGTAATTCTATCATGACGGGAAAATGATCTGAAGGATATTTTAAATCTATTAAACTTGATAAAACACCATATTTTTCAACTTCAATTGTACTGGTTTTTGAAACCATTATATAGTCGATTCTCCTGGTAACCAATTCATCAAATTTGAAGCCATTAAAAGTACCATTGGAGCCAAAGGTAATTTTTGCTATATCTTTTGAGTCGTTCATCTTTTTCTTAAGATTAGTGATTAATTCACTACTAGGTTCCACATTAAAATCTCCCATAACAATTACTGGAAAATGATCTGTGTTTAGTGTATTTATTTTCTTTTGAATTAATTCCATACCTTTTAGCCGCGCTTCACCACCAACATGATCTAAATGCGTGTTGAACACCCAAATTTTTTGATTACTTTCGAGTAAAGTAAACAATCCATAAGTACAAATTCTTGGGTATGCAGCGTCCCACCCCTTAGAAATTTTATCTGGTGTTTCTGAAAGCCAAAACGTACCTTCTTTTTCTACTTTTATTTTTTTTGAATTGTAAAAAATTGATGAATGTTCACCTTTATTTTCACCATCTCGTCCCAGACCGATATCCTTATAACCTATTAGAATATTATTCAAATCGTTCATTTGATTTGGAAGCGCTTCTTGAACACCCATAATATCAGGGCCGTAAAATTGTACTTGTGAGCTTAAAAAATGGTTTCTATTTGCCCAAGCATTTTTACCATCTGAAGCTACGTCCAACCGAATATTATAAGTCATAACACTTAGGCTTTGTTTTTCAACCTGTTGTTTCATATCCGCGTGCTGACTTTCATTTTTACAGCTAGTAAAAACTATACTTAACACTATAAGTAGTATTGAATATTGCTTCACCATTTTATTCTTTTTTTTGAAAAACCCGAACATAGTCGATTAGCATTTGCTGCGGAAAAACGGAATCATCAATTCCTTTTTGCCCACCCAGCATTCCTCCGACAGCAATATTTATTTTCAAATGAAAATCTTGATCAAAGGGCCATTCATGTTTGGTTTTGTGTTCATTTTCTATATGGTTGTAAGTGGTACCATCTAAAATAAAGTCTAATTTTTCAGGTGTCCATTCCAAAGCAAAAATATGAAAAGAATCATAAGGCTTGTCAATAAAAACCTTTTGTCCCTTTTCTGTACCCTTCATATGATTATAGGCTTTTGTATGTATGGTTCCAAAAATAGAATCAGGACTAAAACCAACGTGTTCCATAATATCGATTTCACCACATTCTGGCCATTTTACCTCATCGTAATTTGCACCAATCATCCAAAATGCCGGCCATAAACCAACACCTTTTGGTAATTGTGCTCTTATTTCAATTCTACCATACGTCCACTCCGCAATATTTTTGGTAGTAAGGCTTGGTGCTGTATAATTGGCATATTCCCAATTTTTCTTCCAACCTTTAGCATCTTTGGAAACAAATGCTTCGTTTTTAATAGTTTCTTTGTGAGTCTCTAAAACTAATAATCCGTTTTCTACTTTAGCATTTTTTAAACTATCAACATAGTACTGCTTTTCTTGGTTTCTTTTTAAGCCATACTCAAAAGCCCATTTAGTGCTGTCAGGTTTTCCTTTATAATTAAATTCATCGCTCCAAACCAACTCATAACCTTTACTTGTTGGGCTTTTTTCTATGCGTTCAAAAACAAGCTCTGGTTCATCTGTAGTAATATAATCGAAACTATTATCCAATAACCAGTCAATATCATCAATCTCATTTCCCACCCAAGCATTTAAAATTAGTCCGTTTTCTTTTGCGCTGGTTATCCATTCTGGGTGCTTTTTGTATTTGTAAATTAAATAATCCAATCCATTTATACCATCTTCTTTTAAAAGTTCTGGACGTTTTGAACCATCTAAATATTGCGTTTTAGCATTAGCATCCAACTCCTTTATTTTTTTTAAAACAGAGTAACTAAAACTAATATAACTTAGTATATAATTTTCTGCATTTACTTCTTTTACCAGTTTTACAATATGTTCTGTTATGACATTATTTCGTTCTTCAAATTTTGATGGTTTTATTTCAAGTACCAATCCAGTAGATGGGTTATTTTGCATCCCAGCGATTAAGTACTGTTTTAAAGTTGGAAGGATTTCTCCGTTGGGTAACTTGAATTTTGATAATTCAGAGTACTTAGTTTCCTCAACTTCCATTCCATGATAATCACCATCGTGGGTTACAATTAGTACAGTATCCGCAGTCATTCTTACATCAAACTCAGAGCCAGCACAGTTTAATGCTATGGCTTGTTTTAAAGAAGCAATGGAGTTTTGAGGTAAATTATTTTGCTTCCATGCGCCTCTGTGAGCGATGGCTACATTGTCTGCAAAAGTGATTTTGTTTTTATCTGTATTACAAGCATTGAGGCTTATTAAAACAGATAATAAGAATAATAGATATATACTTTTTTGCATGAGTATTTAATTTTTAAAAATAAAGATATCTTTTTGCGAGTTGATGTCATAAATCTAAGGACAACTTTAACAATGTTGCCCTTAGATTACAAAAAAACTCAAACAAACTAACTCCAAACTAAATATGTTCTAATATCCGTCATTTTGAGGATATGTAGGTCCAAACAGGTCTAGATCTATTTGTGCAATCGGGAAATTTATATAATGATCTTCCCAATTAACTCTTGGGTCTCTATCGCCTCCAAAATTATTAGGGAAAAATTCTCCATCCCCTGCATAGTTTCTTATTTGACGATTTATCACGTCTTGTCCCATTCTTTTTAATGTAAACCATCGTTGTCCTTCAAAAGCCAATTCACGCGCACGTTCATCTAAAATAACTTGCTCATCCACACTTGTTAAAGGTGCTGCATTTGCTCGCTCTCTTATGGCATTTATATATGGTAACGGATCTCCTGAAGACCTCATAATAGCCTCGGCAGCAATTAAATACGTTTCTGCCAATCTATATACCAAAATATTGCTTCTATTTAAATAAGAATCTGGGTTATCATCTTCTTGAGCAAATTTAATACAAGATGGATGCAGCCTTTGATAATACCTTGCTACTTGAACACCATCAGGGTAAGCGTCTGAGATAGGCTTATAAATATCAATTTCCTGACCTGTATTCACACCTGTTGTGTAATAATATTTTAGCCTGAAATAGGTGTCATCATCTCTAGTATCATTCGGGTCTTCAGCAATAAGGCCCATTAGATATCGGTTTGGTAAAACTCTCGAAAACCCTCTACCGCCTTGTTCTACATTAGCATCTATACCCGGTATTTGAAAATACTGTGTTACATAATTAGCATTAATCATGGTATTATCGCCACCACCTAATAAATCATCTTGGGATTGTATTACAAATAATGCTTCTGAATGATTTCTATCGCCACTAAAAACATCTGCCGTACTTGACACTAATGCGTGTGGGCTATCAGGATCTTCTATAACATCTAAAGCTTGTAATTTAGCTTCTTCCCAATCGCCTTGCCACATGGCTACTTTCGCCTTTACATGTTTTGCAGTTCCTTTGGTAACACGCCCAAAAGTATCGGTCCACTCTAAATGTTCAATTGCAAAATTGAGGTCGCTATTCAATAGTGCAAAAATTTCTGCTTCAGAGGATTTGTCATTAATAAGATCAAATGCATTGTTTACTGTAATGGTTTCTGTGGACACATAAATATTATTAAACATTCTATATAAATAGAAATAGGAATTTGCCCTGAAAAACCTAGCTTCGGCGAGAACTTGGTTTCTTACATCTTCATCAACCCCTTGTACAACTTCTGCTGCATTTATAATTTCAGTTGCTTTATTGGTTATGTTGTAAAAATGTTTCCAGAATAATGTGGACACAAAATTAGCCCCTTGATCTATTGGTGAAACACCTCTTTGGTATCTACCCATCAAACCCGTATAACCTGTTCTGCTAAATGCCAAATCACTTCTGGATGACATTAAAACACCTCCCATAAAATCCTCTATCCTACGGTCATATCTATCTCTATTAAACTTGTATAAACTTACTACACCAGATTTTAAACCTTCTTCGGTAGTATAAATGTAATCTGAATCAATTAATGTACTTGGTTGTTCTTCCAAGAATTCTTCACAAGATGACACAACGAAAAATAGCGCTATGGATAGCAGTAGTCCACCTTTTAGTTTTGAATAAAAAAACTTCGTTTTCATAATATTATCTTTTTTTAATTAAAATTTAACTCTTACACCAAAGGTGAAACTTGTTGCATCTGGGTATCCTGTATCAGCATTTGAAAAGACACTTCTAATATTAACCTCTGGACTATAGCCTATATAATCTGTATTGGTAAATAAGTTAGTGCCCGTTGCATAAAACCTAATCTGCTCTAAATTCAATTTAGATGTTACAGCATCAGACAAAGTATAACCCAAACTTACTGTTCTTAATCTAATATATGACGCATCTTTAACCGCTAAAGAATTTAAGTATAACGGTGCGGCATCAAAATTAGGTCTAGGAAACGTTGTTGATGGATTTTCAGGTGTGTAGTAAGGCACTTTTACACCATTTAATTTCCCTGATAAAGTACCACCGTT
>CAXBID010000031.1:0-22045 GCA_963975495.1 uncultured Flavobacteriaceae bacterium
TCAAAATGGTGTTCGCCAATTTCAATATCATTTTTTTTAAGCTCAATATCCGTGTCAAAGCCTTCATTAAAGCCATTGAAATAGGCATCATGGATGCCAACAATGTCATTAGGGGTCATTGGCACTATCGATACTTTTCTACTATTACTGATAAAAGACACGGCATCATTCACGGCTTTGATAAACTCCTCTACATAATGATCCATTTGTTTGTGGATGCCTTTGTTGTAGGGCAGCACAAAAAACAGGTAGCTGCTGTGTTTTATATATTCCCGTCCTTTAAAATACTCATAGGTAGCCTGTTCCAGAAAGCTATCGTTTGGCAGCTTATCCGCTGTATAAATAGCCTTTTGATAAACATCCTGCTTATGAATGACTGTTCCTGTTGGTAGGGATTTAAACCCTTGAAACCAAGAACCATGTAAATCCTCAAAATCGTTTTCAGATAAGGAATAGATTTCTGGTAAATCCACTTTATAGCATAATACCACATTGCCATTATTGACAAATAGAATATGGTCTTGGATATCCACTATGGGATGATGGTTTGCTAAATTAATTTTCTTCATTTTCTTTTAAAATGCCCATTATGGGCTTCATAGGATAGTTGGCTTACTTTTTTGTTACTGATACTGCTTGGAAAGACTTTCTTAAAATGAAATAGTGCCGGGTTTTTGGTGACATGTGTTAAAGCAATATACAAGCCTGCATTGAAAACAAAAACACCAATGATGACCAAAAAACTAAAGGAAAAAATGACAAACAATAGTGAGCCGATAACGGCGGTCATCATAAGGGCGAACAGTGAAATAGGTAAACCCATAATCACTGCACGCTTTCTGATATTTTTATAAACCTCAAATTTTTTCACAATCTAGATTGATTATTTAATTTTCATTCGTATAAGTATTTTTCACGTCCTTCACTTAATACTCAAATGTCGCTTAGCGACCTAGACTACGATGGTAATTAGGTAGGTAAAGATGCCTACTACAGCTCCCGCTATGAGAACAAACACCAGGACACGGGTTATGCCCTTTTTTAAATCGGCGTTTTCTCCAAAAAAATGACCTGCATTAAACAGGAAGCCTATTAAAAAAATAACACCCAGAATAATGGGGAAAATAGATCGGATGGTATCCGATACATCATTAACGGAATCTTCAATGCCTCCGATTTGTGCAAAAGTTGAAATGGATACCAGTAGGAATACTAAGGTCAGGTAAATTGATTTTTTCATGTAAAACATAATGTATTTTTTAAATGGTTTTGATATTCGAAAAATACTGTATATTTGATTATAATTAACTGATTATCAGATATTTGTTAATAAAATATTATTTGATTTGTATTGTGATTTTTTGATGTGTATTGGCATCAAATTTTATGTGATTTCTAAAAAGAGGTGTTAATAACTTGAAACCAAAAATTAAAATGAGGCTTAAAAACGTCGTAATTCTTCTAGTACTACTAAAAATGTGCATCACTTTTGGTCAAAATGAGGTTATCAAAAAACGAATCGTGATTGATGCAGGACATGGAGGAATTGATCCAGGTGCTATTGGTATAAATGGTATTCAGGAAAAAGATGTGGTTTTAAACATTTCTAAAACCATTTTAAGATTAAATAAAAGTGTTTTGGCCTCCAGCTTTGATATCTATTTGACCCGGTATACAGATACTTTGATTTCATTGTCAGATAGAAGTCGATTGGCTAAAGCATTAGAGGCAGATGTGTTTGTTTCACTGCATTGTAACGCTTCTAAGCGCATGTCGAGAGGGATGGAAGTTTATGTGAATCGGTCAGATAATGCTAATACAGAAGCATCTATTGCCTTGGGCATATCTGTACTTAATGAGGGCACCCAAAAATTAGGATTTAAAAAGCGGGGCGTCAAGTTGGCTAATTTTCAAGTGCTTCGGGAAACGATTGCTTTTTGTCCAGCTGTACTCGTGGAAGTGGGTTTTGTAACTCATGTGGATGAAGCCCGTTATTTTTCTAAACTTGAAAATATTAGAGCTATAGCCTTGGCTATTCTGTTGGGTATTGATAATTATTTAAATAATGCATTATGAATAAATTGTTTATTGCCCTTGTGAAGCGTTTGAAGGATATCGCTAAGGTCTTATTTCTGGAGTTCAAAGTTTGGTTCAAAACATTTCGAAAGTAACTCTAGTAGGTTATTAAATCCGCTTATCCAAACTCTCCTTCTCAAACCCAATCAAATTAAACAACTGACGCATTCTGGAGCGCACTCGTTTCCCATAACGATCTTCCAATTCTTCAGCATTTAAGTTCGTGGTCACATGAGTTTTGATATTGGTTTTTAAAAAGAGGTCATATCGAGAGAGCAGGATTTCCCCCATCACATTGCAATCTTTCCCAAAATGTCTTCCTGTGGGTTCCACGCCCAGATCATCAAAACAATAGAAATTATGGTCGCCATAATTCTCAATGATGGAATAACCCAAACTGTTAAACGAAAAAGCGATGTTACGTGCAGGAATCACTTCATAAGGTTTTTGGTGTGGTACGATATGTTTTAGCAAGGTCATCAGACTGGTTTTTCCGCAACCAACAGGACCACTCAAGAGCAAGCCCTTATTTAAATCAATATCGAACTTTTTGCAATAGTCGTAGTCCTTGATAAAATAAATACAGAGTTTAAAAATAATGATTTCATCCTCTTCATGAATCTCAAATTTTTTTCCGAACAACAGTTTCCCTTTGGCGTTTAGGTAAGTTATTATTTTTTTAAAATCATAGTGGATATGTTTGCCTTTAAGGTTTCCCAGGTTATACTGCACAGTGCCTTCAGTGATAATATGTGGGGTTAGTGGGTTCATAAAGGCGCGTTATAATTTTTGTCTGAAGTGGTTTTCAGGTTGTCTCGATTTTGGTCAACTGCAACTTTGTTTTTTTCTTTTCTTATTTCATCCGCTTTTAACATCCAGTTGCGAGCTGTGGCTTGCCAATCCACAATTTTTGATTTGCCACCCACTTTCCAGCCAATACCTTGATAGTGATTAAAAAACTTTAATGCCTCTTTAGAGGTCCAATTTTCTTTTTTAAAAAAATCAATCACCTCATTTTCATTTTTTGGCTGGTCAAGTTTAGAAACGTTTGTATTGTTTTTAATAGTTTGTATATGTTTATTTATAGATACCAGCGCTTGTCCATTGCTTGTCCCGATATTGATATGGCTTGGGTACAGAGCTTGTTCATCACTTGTCTCAATTTTGGTATTGCTTCGGTACAGGACTTGTCCAGTGCTTGTACCGAAATTGAACATCTTGATTCTACTACCCTTAAACGGGTTATGAGATGGATAATAAATTAAATAGCTCCAATGACTTAATTCTTTGATGCAGCGGTGGTAGGTGGTTTTTGATCCAATCTTGGAATATTGCATCACTTCTTCTCGATTGATATGGAACTCCTCAGGAAAATGATTGGTATTCCACAATTGAAATAGTGCCACATATAAAGTAATATGTGTAGGGTTCAACCGGCTGTCCTTTGAGAATTGCTGAAATACACCGTTTAGGTGTTTGATGTAGTTGATAGGCTCCAAATCGGCTTAAAATTTATTATCAACTCTATTCTGTTCAAAAACTTTACGGATTTCATCGTAGTCGTAATAAATGGCACCTCCAATTTTTGAGTAGGGTAGGGTCCCATTGACACGAAGTGTTTGTAACGTTCCTGAAGTGATTCCCAGAAGTTTTCTAACGTCTGAGGATTTTAGTAATTTTTTACGATGTTGTCCTGAGTGATCTTGCAGTAGAATTTTAATCTCATCAAGCAATTCCATTTTAAATTCTATTAAATCTTCAGTAGTGATAATTGTTGCTGCCATACGTTAATTGTGCTTTATAAACTAAGCCATCATGGTTTCTTTTTTCGATGACGTCTTTGTTCTGATTTGACTTTCGTTTGACAAAATTGAAAAGTATTCTTGAATTTTTATCAGAGTCTGAACCGAGTTCGGTCTTATTTTAGCATATGTAGAATTGGTAGTTTTTAGGGTGTTTTGTAGTATGAAAACATATGAATCGACTATCAATATGGCACAAAATAAATTTGAAAAGTAAAAACCGAGTCTCAACCGAGTTCGGTCTTTTAGTTCATGAATTTAAACCGTCTTCATCTTCCATTTTACGAAGTAGTTTTTGCCCTGTTTCTTCAAAGAATTTGATTCTTGATCCTTTTCGAGCTTTGATTTCATTGTAGGTTCTGGAGGAATTACCTTTTTCAACGCCTAAAAAATCGCCTAGTATTTTAACTATTTTACTGGTTTCAGCATTACCATCATTAAAATATCCCATGGCTTGACAGCCATATACAAATTCTATAAAGCCTGCATAACTTCCACTCCATACTAGTTTCTTTTCAATGAAATTATTTATGGTATGTTCTATCTTAAATTTTCTTTGTATAATGTAATTGGAAAACAATTCAAAACCATGAATTCTAGCCAATAAGGTATCATGAGATGTGTTGAATTTAGGATCTTTAAAATAGGGATAGGTTTTGATTGATTGAATCCTATTTAAATATTTACGGGTATAATAATATTTATCTAAAAGTGTGTGTTTTAGTTCAAGATATACCATAAATTCTTTATGCTTGTTAAAGAATTTATTAGTCTTTTCTTCTAGGGTTTCTAAAAATTGTATTTGCAAAAGCTTCCCGCCTTTTGGTATGTTTAACTCACAAGAACGAAGCTCCGTATAGTAGATTAAATAGTGCATAGGAATGACCTTTACAGATTTGAAAAAGTAAATCTCCCTATCTATATTTTGGAAGCCGTTCTTTTCGACGGCTTTTTGGAATTTCGCTAAGGAGAGAGTACAGAGAGCAATTATCAAGTTTGCTTCTTCCAGAGGAGTTGAAATCCTAAGATGTATGTCTTCTAATGCTTCATTAAAAGACTTTAATAATTCTTCATACAACATATCCTCAAGTTTTAGGGGTGTTAACTTGGATGGCTACTAATGTTCTTAGAGATGAATTATTTAATTCTTTTCTTTACATATTTTTTATTTATGTCATAATATTTAATGTGTTTATTGTTTTCATGAATCATTCTTTCATAGCGTTTTTTTATACTCAATGTTAGATTAATCCACCTCTTTTCTATAATTCTGCTCCCATTGCCATGAAGAAGATATCATCTCTTCTAACCCCCTTTGTGCTTTCCATTTAAGTTTTTCTTCAGCTACATCGGTTGAGGCATATAACACTGGCACATCACCATCTCTACGAGTGGTTATCTGATAGTTCAATTTATTCTGAGATACTTTTTCAAACATCTTTATAATTTCCATAACGGAGTAACCATTCCCTGTTCCTAAATTAAAAGTTTCAAATGGTAATTCTTGTTGCTTATTTAAAAGCCTTTTTAGGGCAATAACATGCGCTTCCGCCAGGTCTACTACATGGATATAATCCCTTATCGGAGTTCCATCATTTGTTGGGTAGTCATTTCCAAAGACCATAAGCTTTTCACGAACACCCATAGCGGTTTGTGTTATATAAGGCATTAAGTTATTAGGGGTACCATTAGGAAGTTCTCCAATTAAACCAGATTCATGCGCTCCTATTGGGTTAAAATAACGAAGGGAAATTGCCGATAGCTTGGTGTTCGCCTTTACAACATCCTCAATGATCTCTTCTGCCATTTTTTTGGTGTTACCATATGGAGAAAAAGGGCGTTGAATTTCATTGGATTCTTTTATTGGTAAGGTTTTTGGGCTTCCATATACAGTAGCTGAGGAAGAAAATATAAAATTGTTGATATCATATGTCTCCATAGCAATTAAAGTATTTATGAGAGCACAAAGATTATTTTGATAATACATAAGTGGCTTTTCAACGGATTCTGAAACTGCTTTATGTGCTGCAAAATGAATTACCGCATCAATATTTTTATTATATCTAAAGGCATTATCAGCTAAAAACGCTTCTTTTAAATCATTATTAAAAAGTTTTGGAGTAATACCTGTTATTTTATTTATTCGTTCTAAAACTTGCTTATTCGAATTGGATAAATCATCAATAATTATAACCTCAAAACCATTCTCGATTAATGCTATAACTGTGTGAGACCCTATATACCCACAACCTCCTGTAACTATAACTCTATGCTTCATTTTTTTAGATATCTTATTATCATTTATATATATTCTACCAAAATAAGCAGTATAATGTAGCAGTAACAATACATACTACAATAGAGCCTATATTAAACAATGGTGACGTTTTAAATAATTCCTTAGATAATGGAATTCCCTTTTCATCTTCTTTACCTTTATTTTGCATATAACTTATTATAATAATTACTAGCATTGTTAATACAGCTGTTAAGCCCATTTGATGCATCCAAGGCTCTAATCCAGCAATAGGAATAAATTTTAACACTAGAGCAATTGGAATTGATAATAGCGCTCCCCAAATGGCTGCAGCATTTGTTGTCTTTTTCCAAAACAATCCTAGAATGAATACCGCTAATATACCTGGACTAACAACTCCTGTCCATTCCTGGATGAATTGGAATGCTTGATCAATACCTCCTAATAAAGGCGCCATAATAACAGCTATAACTAGCGCTACTGCGGCAGAGATTCGGCCAACATTTACCGTAGTTTTATCATTAGCATTTTTATTAATGTATTGTTTGTAGATATCCATTGTAAAAATTGTTGATGTCGAGTTTAACATGGATGCTAGAGAAGATACTATAGCTGCTGCCAAGGCTGCAAAAGCAACTCCTTTAAGACCTGTTGGTAAAAATTGCAATAACCAAGGATATGCTTTGTCTGCTTGTTCCGTCGATGGTAAACTTAATTGACCTGCTTCTCCTAAACCTGCCATAATAGCTGGATCGTTCACCATAACATAAGCAGCAATTCCTGGAACAACCACAATAAGTGGAATAATTATTTTTAACCCAGCAGCTAGTAAAATACCTTTTTGAGATTCTTTTAATGACTTGGCAGCCAATGTTCTCTGAATTATGTATTGGTTGAATCCCCAATAGTAAATATTGGCAACCCATAACCCTCCAATTAAAACCCATACACCTGGTAAATTCAAATAATTCGCATTAGTGCTACCATCACTATTAAATTCATCTAATATCATATGAAACTTTTCTGGTGCAGCTTCCATAACCTTAGAGAATCCTACCATTATGCCTTCGCCTCCTGAAACGGTATTCAAAGCTAAATAGGTAGTAAACAAGCCTCCTAAAACTAGAAATACTACTTGTATAACATCGGTCCAAGCAACAGCTGATAATCCTCCATATAATGAATAAGCGGCAGCAAACAATGCCAAACCAATTACAGCATATATCATATCTATACCCATAATGGTTTCAATGGCTAAGCCTCCTAAATATAGAACTGAAGCAAGGTTTACAAATACATATAATGCAATCCAAAACACGGCCAAAATTGTTTTTAAGTTTGTTGAAAATCGTTTTTCAACAAATTCAGGAATAGTATAAAGCCCTTTTTCTATGAAAATTGGTAAAAAATATTTGCCGACTATGATTAATGTAATAGCAGCCATCCACTCATAAGAGGCTATAGCCAAACCTAAAGCGAAACCAGATCCAGACATCCCAATAAACTGTTCTGCTGATATATTAGCTGCAATTAAGGAAGTACCTATAGCCCACCAAGGCAATGATTTACTTGCTAAAAAATAATCTTCGGCGTTTTTTTCGTGACCTTCTTTATCTCGAGAGACCCATAGCCCTACTCCTAAAATTAAAATGGCATATGCGATAAATACTGCATAGTCCCAAAATTCAAATCCGTTTGTCATAAGTGGTTTGTTTAATTAGTTGATTTTATTATTATCTATTGCCCTATTAAAGCAAATCTTTTATCATTTTTGAAGCAATTTCAGGTGTGATATCTCGTTGTGGTGAACCAAACATTTCATAACCGACCATGAATTTTTTAACCTTAGCACTTCTTAAAAGTGGCGGATAAAAACTCATGTGCCAATGCCAATGATTATTATCATTTCCTTCTGTTGGCGCTTGATGAATACCACTAGAATAAGGAAAAGAGGTGTTAAATAATTTATCATAAGCTTTGGTTATTACCGAAATAGCCTCTGCATATTGCAATGATTCGTCTTTATTTAAAGCTAAAATATTTGATTGATGTTTTTTAGGAACTATCATCGTTTCAAACGGCCAGATAGCCCAAAATGGAATTAAAACAACAAAGGCTTCGTTTTCAAATATGATACGCTCTTGCAATGTTAATTCTTGTTTTATATAGTCTCCCAAAAGGCTTCTTTTGTTTTTTATATAGTAAGCTTGTTGTTGTTTATCCTTCTTGTCCACTTCATTAGGAAGTGTGGACTGGCTCCAAATTTGCCCATGTGGATGTGGATTACTGCAGCCCATTACTGCACCTTTATTTTCAAAAATTTGAACGTAATTGATATCTGACGTATCACCCAATTCTTTATATTCCCTTTGCCAAGCAAAAACCACTTTTTGGATATCACTAACTTCCATTTGAGCCAAACTTTTTGAATGGTCTGGACTAAAACAAATGACTTTACAAATACCTTGTTCACTTTGTGCATTAAGTAGTCCTTCTTCAATCTTGAAGCTTTTTGAATCTTTTTGTAATGCTTCAAAATCATTAGTAAACACAAATACATCTTCGTATTTCGGATTTATTTCGCCATTAATTCTAGTGTTGCCTGCGCACAAATAACAGGTTTCATCATAACTTGGTCTTACTTCTTTTGAAACGGCTTCATTCTGCCCTTGCCAAGGTCTTTTTGCTCGATGTGGGGATACTAAAACCCACTCATTAGTAAGTATATTTAAACGTTTATGTGAATAGTTTTGTAAATCGGTATTCATTTTATGAATTGTATTAGTTTATTAAGTGTGTTCCATCAGAAAGTTTAACTGAATATATAGAGCACGCATTGTTGAATTTTTCTTTATAAGCTTCAGAAATAAAGGTTTTAAAAGATGACGTTTCTGTTTTCGAAATTAGATTAATCGTACAGCCACCAAAACCACCACCCATCATACGAGCGCCTAAAATATTAGGATTAGTTTTTGCTTGTTCAACTAAAAAATCCAACTCTTCACAGCTTACTTCATATTGATTTTGTAATCCATTGTGAGAGGCATAAATGAGTTCTCCTAATGCTTTTAAATCTCCATTTTGTATCGCCTTGGAAGCTTTTACTACGCGTTCATTTTCTTGAATTACATATAATGCTTTTTGATAGTTCTCTGGTGTTACTTGGTCTTTTATTGTTTCTAAATCGTATGCTGTAGCATCTCGAAGGGCTTTTACGTTCAGCATTTCTGCAATAGATTCACAAACGGATCGTCTGTCGTTATAGGCACTATCAGACAAACTATGTTTTACATTGGTATTGATTAGAATCAATTCATAATCCTTAAAATCGATTTTAAAAGGTTTTGATTTAACGGTTCTGCAATCCAGTAGTAAAGCATGATTTTCTATACCAAACATACTGGCGTATTGGTCCATTATTCCGCATTTAACACCTACATAATTATGCTCTGCCTTTTGCGAAATTAAAATCATATCATGCTTAGATAATCCTAAATTGAAAATCTCATTCAAACCATAAACCACACTATTTTCTAAAGCAGCAGAAGAAGACATCCCAGCGCCACCCGGGATATCTCCACCAAATACAATATTAAAATTACCTAATTCTTTACTTCTATTTTGAATTTCTGAAACCACCCCTAGAATGTAATTTTGCCAGCTTCCTTCTAGATATGGCTTTATGGTATTTATAGAAAACTCAATGGTTTCCTGTTTATCAGCGGCATAGGCAGTTGAAATATTTGAATTGCTTTTTCCAATAGCGGCAACAATCCCCTTATTAACAGCTGCGGGAAACACAAACCCATCATTATAATCGGTATGTTCTCCTATGATATTGATTCTTCCCGGTGAAAAAATCATTAATGGTTCCGTTTCAAAAGTCTCTTGAAAACTAGCGTAGATTTTTTTTATTAAAGATGTTTTCATTTTTATACGGTGTTAGTCTACGTTATTTTTCGTGCCAAATTTATATATTTCTTTCACGTATTTCTCTCTTTGATACCAATCGTTATAAACAAGCTCAAATTCATTTACTTTAAAAGTTCCAAAATCGAAATTATTATTTTCATCCAAAAATTCTAATAATTTTCTTTTTTGACTTAATGTCGTTCTAAATCGAACAATGGTTGAGTGAGCTGTTTGTATTGAATATCTTTTGTCTAAACTTTGCTCCAAATTAGAGTTTTTAAATTCTTTTCTCAACCTGTCTCTAATATCATTTAGTTCGTTATTCTCCATAAATCCTTGAATCATAATTCCAGAAGGTGAGGCAGTAATTCCTCTAAAAGTGATATTTATATCTTTCTTTTCTACAATGCATTTTTCAATCAATTCAATATACTTTGCTAAATCAATCCTGTTTATGTCAAATCCGTCATAACAAGAAATGATTGACATTACGGTAATATGAATATCAGAGTTTGGATAATAATATTGATTCGGTTCAATTTTCTTAATTTCTTTGATAAATTTTTGAATTTTTTCTTTTATCTCAATTGACGGTCTTATCAAAAGTGTTAATCCAAACCTATTGTCTTTGTTAGAATCTATTAAATCGTCAATTTCGTAATTGTCGGAAGAGATTTTACTTATTGATTCATTATAAAGTTTTTTATAGTGACTTTCCAAATTCATTAATCACAAATTTTCAAATTATTACGGATGTTTATTTAATGTAGCCTAACTAATATTTATGTTTCATTTGGTTGAAGTATTATTAAACCTATGCCATTATTAAAACTATTTATATCTCCAGTGATTGGTTCCCTAACAATAATAATAACATATGGTGGTGCATATAGTTGATTAAAATTATCGATCCTAATTTAAAAAGATCAAATAAAAATAAAAAAGCTGAGCTTAAAAGTCGCTCAAAACTAGAATAACAATTTTAAATAAAACAAAACCCAAGAAATTAATTAATTCTTTTTTCTCTTTTAAGTTGAGGTCCTGGATATTCTTTCCAAACAGAATCAGGAGTCACATCCTCAGCCCATTTCGTTTTTATTTTATCACCAACAGGTGACCACTCCTGAGCGATTGGACCAAGGTAAATAAGACTTATAAAAAGTATAACAATTTTTTTATGATTTAATTATTTTGGTGTTGAAATTATTAGGCCATATAAAATTATTTTATCGGTACTGTCAGATTCTCAGTGACTGACCAATCATAAAAGTGCTGGATCCAGTTATCGGAGGGCAGGTTTTTCTTTTGCATTCCAAATCCGTGGCTGCCTTTAGAATACATATGTAATTCTGCAATTTTTTCTGCTTTTAACCAAGCTGAATACAAAGAAACGCTCCCCGGAGCAAGTCTGTCATCCGAAGCACAAGCAACAAACATAGGCGGAGCATGCTGCGGGACTTCATAGGTTGGAATAATAGTCATCCATGCGTACACTGGAACAATAAAATTTGGCGTGTTTTTTTTAGAAGATTTGAACATCAGTGCCATTGTTACTGCACCTCCCGCTGAAAACCCCATAAAACCAATTTTGTTTGGGTCTAGATTGTACTCTTTAGCATTATTTCTTAAATAGGATATGGCACTTAATCCGTCATTAGCCGCTAAAGGCAATACTTTTTTTGCTTCAACTTTTCTGTTTTCCCCATCATTGTCCCATTTGTCATGTGCATTCCCGGAAACAGGAACCAATCGATATCTAAGTACAAATGCTGTAATGCCATTTTTAACAAGCCATTTAGCAACATTGTAGCCTTCGTTTTCCATAGCCAATGCATACATTCCTCCCCCCGGAGCCACAATAACTGAAGTTCCATTCGAAATAGCCGGATCAGGTCGAAATACTTCCATTGTTGGTGCAGAAACATTACTAACAGCATTTGAATTCCACGGTTTAGAAAAATATTCAATCTCTTCACCAACCCATTGTACAGTCTCTGATTTTTCAAAGGGTAAATTTATCTTGGTTTGTGCTTGGATGATCTGCACTAAATTGAACATTAATAAAAAGAAAATTTGTTTTTTCATGATACACAAATTAAATATGTTTGTATTAATTTATTTACTTGATTTTCCACAGTATTTTTCTGATAAACTACCTTTTCAGTGCTCCTTCCAACTTCACTTCCCAGCAGAAAACTTATAGATACACACCGAATAATAGTCTTCCCTTGGATCTAATCTTGTTGAAGGGAAATGAGCTTTATTTGGGCTATCAGGAAAATGCTGAGTTTCTAAACAAAAAGCTGTCCTGAATTTATAGGCTTTATTCTCCTTTCCAGTAACAGAACCATTCAAAAAGTTACCGCCATAAAATTGAAGACCCGGTTCATTTGTGAAAACTTCCATTACTCTTCCTGAAATAGGTTCGATTACTTTTGCTGCAAAATTTAATCCCTCTAAATTTTGGTTTAAAACAAAATTATGGTCATAACCACCTCCATATTCTAATTGAGAGTCATTCAAATCGATTCTCTCACCAATCTTAATAAGTTTCTGAAAATCAAAAGGAGTATTCTCAACAGTAGTAATTTCTCCTGTTGGAATCAAACCTTTATCAACTGGTGTATAATATGCGGCATTAATCTGTAAAAGATGGTCGTTAATTGTGCCATTACCGGCTCCCCTTAAATTAAAAAAAGAATGATGTGTTAAATTAATAACCGTTGGAGCATCTGTAGTGGCCCAATATTCTATTTTCAATTCATTGTTGTCTGTAAGTTGATAGACTACTTTTATGCTAAGGTTTCCTGGATAATCTTCTTCCATATCTTTCGAAAAATAGCTTAATTCTAAGGTTTGTTGATCTAATTGTTTGGCATCCCAAACAACAGATTCATATCCCGTATTTCCACCATGAAGATGATTATCGCCATTATTTTTTGCCAAGTTATACTCTTTCCTATCTAATGAAAACTTCCCGTTAGCAATACGGTTACCATATCTTCCTATTAAAGCCCCGAAATACTTTTCATTTGAACTTAAATATTCATCAATGTTTGGATGCCCCAAAACAATATCTTCATATTTTCCTTGCCTGTCTGGAGTCCATAAAGAAACAATTTTTCCTCCATAGTTGGTTATTTCAGCAACCATACCAGAGCTATTTTTTAAAACAAAAAGGTTTACTTGTTTGTTATTTATGGTCTTTTTAAAATCTTGTTTGCTGGAAAGTTTTATCTGCTTAACACCGTTATCTTGATTTTGAGCTTGACTTAAATTGATTAACATGATTGACACTATAATTATTAAAGTTAACTTTTTCATAATCTTTAAATTTTTCTTAATAATACCATTAGGGCAGTTCGAGTGTTTTAGATGTTGTTGTTGGCCCCAAAACCTTTAACGAACCATCCTTTAATAGTTCCATTTGATCAATAAAAACAACACGCTCTTGTCCTGATTTAGTGGTTCTTCCATGATATACACAGTACATTTTTCCAATTTCATCTAAAAACAATACACTATTATGACCAGTCCCTGTAACATCACCTCCATGTCCAGTGTTTTTTTCCAAAATAGGGTTGCTATCCGATTTAACAAATGGACCCAAAGGTGAATTAGAGGTAGCATATCCAACGGCATAATTTTCTCCTGCGTAGTAATTTGCAGAATACATTATATAGTAAACCCCATTTCTCTTGAAAGTAAAAGATCCTTCTGTCCAACGCCTATTAATTTCTTTGGTTGTTACGGACCTACTTTCCCATTCAGAATTTTTATCATCTCTTTTTAAAGGAGGCCTCAACAATAAAACGGGTTCTCCAATAACTGATTTAAAATCGGGGCTCAATTCTACACCATAGACCCAACTTTCTTCAATTTCTTCAAATAAATCATTTTCTCTTGCCCATTGAGCAATTTCACTTTCTATTGGATGTTTATAGCAGGCTCTTGAATAATATAAATAGTATTTTCCATCATCGTTTTTAAAAACATTGGCATCAATTATTGGGTACCCAGGTTCAAAAAGAGGTTCATTTTTCAAATCTATAAACGGCCCAGTTGGATGATCTGAAACTGCAACACCAATATGAAAATTCTCACCTTCATTAGTAGGGTTGTACCTCCAATTGGCACTATAAAAAAGGTAATATTTCCCACTGAATTTGTAACATTCTGGAGCCCAAAACGCATCTGTACACCAGCTATCAGATGTGTTTCCATGATAAACTTGCTTTTCATATTTCCAATCAACCAAGTTTGTTGACGAGTATGTTGAAAATCCATCTATTGCGCCTCCACCAGTTCCATACATAAAATAAATACCGTCTTCGTTATCTAAAATATAAGGGTCGCCAAACTTAACGTTTAGTGGGTTTTGGTAGGTTAACGCCGTATTGCCGTTAGCCATTTCACTTTCTTCATTTGAATTGCTTTTCTTTTCTTTACAAGAAGATAATACAGCGACAATGCAACATATTATGGGGATTTTAATAAAAACAATATGTTTCATTTAATTAATTTTTGGAGGTCAATTTTTTAATTAAATCAACTTCGTCTTGTCGGTATGGCTTACCGTCTTTTCTGAATATATCATGAAACCATTCATATGGTTCTTCTCCTGAGGCAATTGGTGTATCCCATTGATATATGGTATTAGATTTACCGGCTACAAGCCCCCAATTTATAGCACCAACATTTTCATCCTTAAGTAAGGGTAAGATATTAGAAAACTTACTGTTTCTTGTTCTAGCCATATATTCTGTACAAATCATGGGACGTCCGTGAGTTTTAAGTAAGTTGATGATCTTAAGATGATCTTCAGGCTCACCATAATGATGGTATGTTATAATATCAGAATTCAGTGCTTGAATTTCATTAACTTCCTGAAACTTTTTTCTCCACTGCCAAATCCCAGCAGTTAATGGCTGACTTGGATTTACTGCTCTTGCCCATTCAAAAACTTTTTCTAATAAAGGTACGGAAGAACTAAATTTGTCGGAGTTCCCAGGCTCATTGTATAAATCCCACATCAGAACCCTTTCATCATCTTTAAATGTATTGATAATATCTTTTACATACACTTCCAATTCAGGGAAATTGTTTGGGTTTTTTGACGCTGGATCACCAGGATCTTGAACCCATCCTGAGTTATGTGTGCCTGGTACTGGTTTAGGCTGTTTTCCAATTTTAGGAGATTTGTTCCATACATCATCAAAAATCACAAACATAGTTTTTATGCCGTGCTTATTAGCAATATCCAGATAGGTATTCATACTGCTCTTAAACCCTTTAGGGTCCGATTTGTATGCCAAACTATGAAGATATACACGCATGGTGTTCATGCCTATATTTGCAGCATACCCTAATTCCCTATCAATGGTCTCAGGATCAAAGGTCTCTGTTTGCCACATTTCTAATTGATTGATAGCTGTACTTGGATTAAAATTCGCACCTATTATCCAATCATGCTTTTCGTACCAAGCTTTTGCTTTTTCTACGGACCATTTTGTCGTGTTTAAACTGTTTTTTTCTTGTGCATAGACAAATGTTAGCATGAAGCTAAATATTCCTGTTAATAATAGATTTTTCATTTATTATATTAATGATTAATAAGCTGTAAAATGTTTCTTTTTAAGAAAAACCACCAAGGCTTTGATAAACCTTGGTCGTTTTCAACTAAAACTCAAACAATCAACTAAATTCAACTAAATTCACTATTAAATATGTTCTTAAATTTTATTATTCACCACTTGGTTTTAATAAATCTTTATTTAAAGGTTCTGGGTTACCTATAATTGGTAGATCATTATTATCCCAAGAAAACTTTTGCATCCTAATAGATCTTTCACCTCCGCAACCTTGACCAGGTTGTGGGTTTGCATGATATAAAATCCAATCCTCCTCACCGTCTGATGATTTGAAAAAGGAATTGTGCCCAGGACCAAAAGCATTTCCAGTATTATTACTTGTTAGTAAAGGATTGTTAACTAATCTTTCCCAAGAACTAACAACCATTGGATCTGAGCTCGAATCCATAGAAATAGCACCAACTGAATAACCATCTCTCCAGCAACCTCCTGCAGAATAAAATATAAAAGCTTTATTATTCTTTAATAAAAATTGTGGGGCCTCCGTTACCTGTGGATTGGTGCCATTAATTTCCCAGGATTCCGCTGGTTTTAACAAACAAATACGCGGTCCTGTAACAATCAGTGGGTTTTCCATCTTGGCTATATAAACATCTTGTCTTACGTTATCATCACCAGCCCAACCAGACCAAACATAATAGAGTATACCGTTCAATTCAAACGGAGATCCATCAATCGCCCATTTATCATCTGGAAGTTTTAATTCTCCTTTATCTAACCAAATACCCTGAAATGGATCATCTGATGTATTCTCTAGTACCCACATTCTATGTGTTCGATTATCTCCATTGCTCGCTGCATAATATAAATACCAAATACCATTTATTCTGTGTAATTCTGGTGCCCATATTTCTTTAGAATTCATTCCACTTGCTGGAGGTGTCCAAATGACTTTTTGAGTTCCGTTCTTGAGATCAGACATCTTATTGGTTCTTACTAGAGTAATATTATTTCCTGTTGTAAATGTCACAAAGTATTCATCTCCATTCTTAAAAACCCATGGATCTGGACCAGATGCTAAAACTGGGTTTCGGAATGTTGTTAATGCTATTGGAGGCTCATCATCCTCTATTTGTTCTTGTTCTGGCTCAAGTGTATCAGAACCGTTGCTACATGAAACACAAGAGCTTAATATAAAAAACAGTAATGAAAAAAGTAGATAGTAACTCAGCGTAATTCTCTTCAATTTATTTTTCATTTTTTTATATCTAAATTTCTATTTGTTATCAAAAAATCAACTTTCGTTACCAATTTGGATTTTGATCCATATTTGGGTTAATATCTAAATCACGCTGTGGTATAGGCAATAACTCATGTTTACCAATTTCAAAATTATTAAAGCCTGGATCTTTTACACTTAATGAGGGTCCTAAATCACCCCATCTTTTTAAATCATTAAACCGATGCCCTTCTCCAGTTAATTCTAATAGGCGTTCATGCTTAATTTGTGTTAAAAATGCTTGTTGAGACAGCCCTGTTGTTAATGGAGCAAGACCAGCTCTAGAACGAACTCTGTTTACATATTGATAAGCATCATTTGTGCTACCAGTGGCGTTTAAGGATTCAGCATACATTAAAAGCACATCTGCATATCTAATAAACCTATAGTTATTAATACCTCTAAATCCTTCAAAGTTTCTGGCATGGTCATGAAGAAATTTTCTAAAAAACACACGGTTATTATCGCCATATCGTTGTTGAAATGTTTCCCCGTAAACCATCGTAGCCGCAGGTCCACCTTCATCAGTAAAATTATATAAAAATGTTACTGGCAATCTTGGGTCTCTTTCATCTGAAACAGTTCTTTCAATTTCAAATTCGCCAACAACCCATCTTAATGCCTCAGCATCTGTAAAGCCAATTCCTGGAGGTCCGTAAAATTGCCCTATTGATGTTCCATAATTATGATTAGCAGTTGCAACATCATTATCAGTTCCCTCTGTAGGGTTTTCAATATAGCTCCATTCAATAACTGATTCGCTATTAAATTCCGTAGTTATTTTAAAATTATCGTAATAGTCTGAAACTAAATTATAAACATTAGCGCCTTCACCAGTTATAAAATAGTCCAGTGCTGTTTTGGCCGATGTATAATCTAATGTTTGCATATAGGCTTTACCAAGTAATGCAGAAGCCCCCCCTTTGGTTATTCTTCCTAAATCGTTAGAATCACTGTAGTTTACTGGCAATCTGTTAAAGGCTTCTACTAAATCACTAATAACTTGATTCCAAACTTCAGATTCAGAGGATGTTGGATTGACGTCCGTTGGGGCTGAAGGGTCTAATTGCAAAACAACATTACCCCATAGACTTGCTAAATGATAATAATGCATCCCTCTAAAAAAATAGGCTTCACCTAATATTCTAGATTTCAAATTTTCATCCATAGCTATATTTGGTACATTGGCTATTACTTGATTAGCTCTAAATACGCCAACATAGTTATCAAAGTATACATCAACCATAGGACCAAAATTAGAATTTGGTTGTATGAAATTATTCAAGGCATTTGCTAATTCATTCCATGGACTAAAACTTGCTCCAACATCAGATCGAAGATCATATAACATTGGTTGCCATCTTGAAAATCCACCACGGTGAAGTGTACTATAGCATGAATTAATACCCTTAATGGCATCTGATTCATTTAACCAAAAACTTTCATTTGTTACTTCGTTTGGATTTGTTATATCTAGCTCGTCTTCACAAGAGTAAAAACTAATTACGAATAATAATAATAATAATAATATTTTTTTCATGATTTTTAAGTTTAAAATTCTACATTTAGTCCAAGTGAAAATATTCTACTAGAGGGCCAATTTCCAGCATCTACACCTCTCTCCAAAATTCCATTTCCTTGAACATCTGGATCTAATCCTGAATAATCTGTAATTGTAAATAGGTTTTGACCACTTGCATATATTCTTAAACCAGACATTCCTATTTTGTTTAAAAAAGTATCATCAAAGTTGTATCCTATTTGCACGTTTCTTAATCTAATATATGAACCATCTTCCAACCACCTATCAGAATTAAATCTAGCATTATCCACTAACCCTTGGTCTCCAGTAGCAACTCCTATTCTTGGGTCGTTAGTATTTGTATTTGTTGTTGTCCATGGGTTTATGTCTCTTCTAAAGTTGGTGTTTTGATAAGAGTCAAGCTCACTTCTAACACTGTTGAAAATTTCGTTACCAAAGATGCCGATGAATTGTAAACTTAAATCAAAGTTTTTATAATTGGCTCCAAACTGTAATCCTGTTTGTAATGTTGGCCAAGGTGAAGAACCACTGAAATCTCTGTCTTCATCAGTTATGCTTCCATCTCCATCAGTATCAATAAACTTAATGTCACCGGGTTGTGCAAATGGTTGAATAGGATTACCGTTTAATGAATGCGCGTCAATTTCTGCTTGACTTTGGAAAATACCATCGGTTTTTAATAGATACCATTGACCTAATGGCTGTCCTACTTTTGACCTAGTTAACGCTGTCTGTATATAGTCAATTCCAGCTCCTCGGTTTCCAACTTCTTCAACGCGGTTTTTTATAGTTGTCAAATTGAATCCAACATTCCACTTTACTTCATTGCTAGAGTTCACATAGGATGCTTCAAATTCAAATCCCGAATTTCTTATAGATCCAGCATTAACTGGAGGACTTCCTCCTAAATTACCTAGATATAAAGCAATAGGTAAATTGGTTACTAACGCGTCTTCTGAAAGTGAGTTATAATATGCTAGTGACAACTTTAAACGACTATTAAATAACGATGTTTCTAATCCGAAATTTTGGGTTTTTCGATTTTCCCATCTCAAATCTGGATTAACTAAAGACGCTTGGTAAGAGCCTACTTGAGCTACATTGCCTAAAATAGCTCTCGTATTATTATTTATAGTACCTTGCCAATCAAAAGATCCTAAAGTTACAATACCTAATTCACCATATGAAGCATTAACCTTTAAATCATTTACCCAAGGGACATCAAAGAAATCTTCTTTACTAATTCTCCAAGAACCTGCTATAGATGGAAAAAAACCAGTATTATTATCTTTGCTAAAACGACTGTCTTGATCTAACCTTCCTGTTAGTGTTAAGTAGTATTTACTGTCATAATCATAATTAATTCTACCTAAATACCCGAATGTTCTAAAATCATCCGTTATAGCTCCTTCACTATTTGGAGTTCCAGTTGTTGAGTTTATTTCGGTAAATATTTGATTATCTAATTCAGTAATATCACTTCTAATGGCTAATGAAAAATCTCTTTTAGTTTGTTGATCTGAAATCCCTACTACACCATTAATATTGTGATTCCCAAATTTTTTGTTAAAGTTAAGAGTATGCTCCATTAAAAAACTAGCATATCTGGATCTATTATCAGCGATAAAACTAGGCCTTTGAGCTCCATTAAATTGTGTTATTCCGTCACGTCTAATTCCTTTAGAAAAATCAAAGCTAGCCTCAATACCTGCATTAAATTTATATGAAAGACCTTCTAAAAGGTCAACCTTTACAAATGCATTACCTACAATTTTTGCAAAATTTATTTTTTCTCGAAGAATATCCGTCACCGCTACTTGGTTTTTTGCAAAAGTGACTGCATCTACATTTCCAATACCCCATCCTCCTGGGTTTTGGTCATTAATAAACTCGTCACCTCTTACTGGTATTACGGGTAACATAACAGCCATATCGAAAAAAGGATTACCAGTATCAAATGAAGGCAAAGGTTGTCTTGTATTAGAATTTGAAAGCAGAATGTTTTCTCCTATAGTCACTTTTCCTCTTTTAAATTCAGTATTAATCCTTAACGTGGATCTTTGAAATGAGCGACCAATTAAAACACCTTTATTTTCAAAATGACTGCCTGAAACAAAATAAGTAGAATTTTCACCACCTCCAGAAGCAGAGACATTTAAGTCCATAGTATTTCCTGTTCTAATAATTTGATCTTGCCAATCTGTGTTAATATTAGGGTTAAAATTAGAACCTACAGATGGAAGGGGAGTTAAGCCCGAATTAGTGTAACTTGTTGTTTGCATTTCAGCAAATTCAGTATTATTCATCAAATCCCAAGTTTTTGGAATTTCTTGAATACCAGTTATAGCTGAAACAGACACTTTCATCGGTCCGCTTTTACCTGACTTGGTGGTAATGATTATAACCCCATTTGCAGCTCTTGAACCATATATTGCAGCAGCAGAACCATCTTTTAAAATCTGGATAGATTCAATATCGTTATTGTTTATAGTTTGGTTTGCATCGGCAATCATACCATCTATAACATATAAAGGGTTAGAGTTAACAAAACTTGCTGCTCCTCTAATCTCAATTTGTGCATTTTGACCAGGTTGACCTCCATTTCTAACTGTTACACCTGATGTTAAGCCTTGTAGAGATTCGGCTAAGGAGTTACTAATGTTTTTATTGGACGTTTCAGGGTCTATTACTGAGGTTGCTCCAGTAAGATCTTTCCTTTTAATAGACTGATAACCTATTACCACAATTTCGTCTAAATAATTACTATCAAATTCTAGTATAATGTTTAATTCTGTTTTATTGTTTAAACGTAAAATTTGCGTTTTATAACCAACATAACTAAATGATATTTCAGCATTTGAGTTTATATTATTCAATATAAAATTCCCATCGAAATCAGAAGATGTTCCAATATTGGAATTTACTACCAATATGTTAGCACCTGGTAGAGGGTTGCCTTCAGAATCTTTTACAGTTCCTGAAAGATTAATTTGACTTTGTGAATATCCAGCCATACACAAAACAAATAATAAAAAAGTTAGTTTTTTTTTCATCATAAATTAGTTTAGTTTTTACTTTAGCTTTTAAGTATTAATCGATTTTTGCTAAATTTCATTATACAATGTTATTCATTAAGAGATAACAATTGTATTTTTTTTGTTTCATTATTTTAATAAAACGATTCAATAACATGAATAATAATGTCAAATATTCAATAATGACACGAATAGTAAAAGAATGAAATAAACTGGTATTGAATTTATTCATAAATTTAAAAAAATATCAAAAATGTCCAGACCCGTATTTTTTTATTTGTTAATTATAGTGTTTCAAATTAACTTAGTTCAAGCTCAGGAGCTCTATTTTAGGCACTATAAAGTCGAAAATGGATTATCACACAATACAGTATTATGTTCTTTACAGGATAGTAGAGGTTTCCTATGGTTTGGAACTAAAGATGGGTTAAACAGGTTTGACGGGTATAGATTTAAACAATATAGAAAGGAAATTAATAGTGCTAAAAGCTTAGGTAGTAATTTTATTGAATGCATCTATGAATATAATAAAATCCTTTTTGTTGGAACT
>CAXBID010000032.1:0-21718 GCA_963975495.1 uncultured Flavobacteriaceae bacterium
GAGAATTAAAAGATTTCTTTGATGAAGTAAAATTGAATTTCGTTTTTAGGAATATCGACATAAATTGTTTTACTTTTCCAATTACTTAATGAAGCACCACAACCAAATATGATGCTTAATGTGTTGTCATCTTTTTGAATACTATTCAATTTTACTTCATCAAAGAAATCTTTTAATTCTCCAGTAAATACCCTACCAAAAACAGCATCATCTCCACCTAAAAAAGGTTCGATAAGCTTATCAATAGTTTCAACATCTTTATATGCAACATCAACAGAATACGTTATGCAATTAACCCCAAGAGTATTGAGTTCTTTGGTAAGATGCAATATAAAATCATCCCAGTATATTCCTATAAATCCATCTATAACAACCGATTTTTCAGTGGCTATTTGTTTTGCTAAACTCTTATAACCTTGATGAATGGAATCATTAATTTCAAAAGTTGGAAAAACTTCATAACCATCTTTTTCTTTGTCTTCACCATTAATTGGCATTAAAAACTGACTCGTATTTCTTTTATTTCTCAATTGTGTCTTACAGTTACTTATCATTTTTTGTACAGCTCCTAAAATAGCCGAATCTTCAGTATCTGTTGAAATCACAACTTTAGGAATTGTACCGTTTAAACTATTCTGAAAATTATCTCTAAACAAATTATAGCTTCTGGCAATATTTCCACCAATAACCAAATAATCGGTTTTAAAATCTTGAAGTAACGGCGCTAAAAACTTACCTAAATTAGATCCGAAATCCTCAAAAATTTGTTTTACTTTATTAGATGTTTGGGCTTTATCAGCAATCACTTTCACATTAGCTGCACTATGCCCAATTTCATGTTTATAGGTTTCTAAAAACCAGTTGGTTCCCAACCAGTCTTCAGAACGCTTTCCTTTAAATGGCAAATTATAAATCTCGCCATTTGCTGGAACGTTATTCGCTTTATTAACTATAGCTCCGCCAGTCATAAAACCAGAACCAATACCTGTACCAAGTGTTATAGCAGTAACATTGCTTCCTGTTAATGAGTTTCTCCAAGCTTCGCCTAAAAGAAAACAATTGGCATCATTTACAAATACTATTTTATCTGGTGAATTGATGAATTCCTTTAAATGATTGTATATATATGTCTTAATATCTACACCAAAAAGTTTATCATATTTATTGCAGTTGAATATTTTAGAAATCCCTTTTTCATAATCTAAAGGCCCAGGAATTGAAACCCCAATGCCTCGAATAGTTTGGTTATGATTTTTAAGACATATTTTCATGCCTTCAACCATGGTTGACAATATAGTTAAAGCATCTTGCTGGCTATCAACAGTGATATGCATCTTACTATCTTTAACGATATTTTTATTGTTAATATCCACAATCGCAATTGTCAAATGGCTTCCTCCAATATCAATTCCTAATGCGAAATCATTCATCATATATTAAATAGTTATAATTGAGATTGCTTTAAATTATCTCGTTAATTATTAAAAATTTCAATGGTTGCATCATCAGGAATAGTAACGGTTTTTGAAGATTGCGATAAATAGCCTTCGCCATTATAAAATTCCACTTTACGCTTTTTTCCGTTAGATAAACTGATGATACCATACATCGTTTTTGCATCAACTTTTATTGTTTTGCCTTTAGTTGCAACTTTATAAACCTTTAAATCGTCATTATTTTGGGTTGCTAAAACAAGGTTTCCGTTTGCTGTTGCCACTTGCACTAAAGCCCTAGCGTCGCCATCAACCATAAAACCTGCTGTATTAAAATTTTGAACTTGAAAATGTCCGTTTCCATCACCTTTTAAATACCATCCTAGAGACGCATCATATTGCCCATAGCCCACTTCTGCATGATAAAAATTACCTACTAAAAGCACATCTAAATTTCCATCTAAATCAAAATCGCTAATAGTTGTTCCCATTACTGGAGCAAATTGTGCTTGTATTGGTAAATCGTGAATTTTAAATGCTCCGCTTCCTAAATTTTCAACATAAACACTTTTTAAATGTGTTGCATTAAGTGTGTTATAAGGTGTATCTAAAGCAATATCTTTAATGGTTGCTGATGCGTATTGTTGGTACGTACGAAACTTCTTTTTTACAAATACCATCTGATCTGCAAGTAAATCCCGTGATGCAAAAGGGTAGCTTCTATAAACGCCATCGGGATCTTTAGAATATGTAGAAATTACAGGATCTATTTTTCGGTCTTTATCAAAATCGCCCAAAGCCAGTGTGATAGGATATTCTTTTGAAGCTTTAAAAACTGAATTCTCACCAAGATTTCCTATAATGTAATCGATGTCGCCATCGTTATCAAAATCGCCACCATTAACACTATTCCACCAACCATTCGAGTTTTTAAGTTCTATTTTTTCCAAAAGGTTTCCGTTGTTATTCTTATAAATCGTAATTGGCATCCATTCGCCAACAAGCATTAAATCTATCCAACCATCATTATTATAATCCGTCCATAATGCTGAAGAAACCATACCTAATTTTGTGTTTCCAAACATTGAATTGGTAATGTCTTTAAACGTTCCTTTTTCGTTATTAAGCAAGTAACTTTTTGGTGATTCTCCATATTTCCCTGGCACTACACGACCACCAACAAAAAGATCTAAATCACCATCTTTATCATAATCTGAAGCGATAACACTACTTCCGCTAGAATTTATTTTTGGTAAATTATTTGATTTTGAAAAATTTCCATTTCCATCATTTATGTAAAACCTGTCTTGATGATACCCTTCATCAAAAATTTCGCTGCTGCCACTAACGACATACAAATCGTTATCTCCATCATTATCCGCATCAAAAAACAACGAACCCATATCTTCATGATTTTTTTTAAAAGACATAGAAATGGAATCGAATGTGCCGTTAGCTTTTTGTTTAAAAAGCTTACCTGAATAATCAAAAGAGCCCCCAATATAAATATCATCAAGGTTATCGCCATTAACATCGGCGACGGTTATTGCTGGCCCATTGTTAGAATAATTTTGAGGAATTAAAGGTTCTCTTTTAAAATCTGGAAAAATTAATTCTTTTTGATTGAATTGAAGCTCACCTTCATTTGTGATTTCAGTAAAAAGCCATTTTGAATACGCTTTGTTTATTTTAGATTCAACACTTGCGTTCTCATAATTTAAAACAAGCGTAGAATTTAAAGTAAGGCCTTTTAAAATTTCGCTTTTACCATCAAACCATGTTACTTTTAAACTATCTACTAATGCGGTTTCAGGAAACCCAAAATGCAATTGAGGCGCCATTGCTGATTGGAATCCTCTGGTTGTATTATTTTCGGCAAACTGAATACGCCCATTTGAGTAAACCCATACTTTAGCACCAATACCGTTTGGGTTATTTTTTGTACCGTTAAATTTTAATGTAAGGTACTTATTTTTAGATGTTTCAACTGTTTTGTTTTTTAAAACGGTTGCTTCTTCGTTTAAGTTATTTGCTACAACATCCAAATCGCCATCATTATCTAAATCTACATAAACCGCTCCATTTGAAAAGGTTGGAGACGCAGAAGTCCATTCTTTTGAAACATCTGTAAAAGTTAAGTCTCCGTTGTTTTTATAAAAATAATTTTGTTGCTTTATTTCTGGAAGTTTAATAATACTTGCCAAATACATACTATCGGCTTTTTGCTTTGTTGTAAACATAGAGTGCCGCTTTCTATAGACAATAAAGTCTAAATCCGTCATGTCTTTTAAATAGCCATTCGTAACATACAAATCTTTATTGCCATCTAAATTAAAATCGGCAAAAAGACCTGCCCAACTCCAACCTGTACTGCTAATTCCCGATAATTGCCCTATTTCGCTAAAATGTGGTTTATCGGTATTCAAACCATTATTTAGTTGCAATGTGTTACGCATATATTGCGGCTGGTAGCCAAGATACTTCCCATATTCGAAGAAATCATAATTTGGTTTACTAAGCATTGTTTTTTTCTTAGCATTGGTTGCCGGTAACATATCCATAACTAAAATATCTGAAAATCCATCGTTATTAATATCGGCTATATCATTGCCCATACCGTTATGACTTTGATGTTTTATACTCGTTTCAATTTCATTTTTAAAAGTTCCGTTGCCTTGATTGATGTACAAAATATCATTGGATACAAAATCATTGGACACATAAATATCTGGGTATCCGTCTTGATTGATATCGCTAATACCAACACCCAAGCCAAAACCTTCAATGGTAATACCAGCTTCTTTTGAAACATCTTCAAATAAAGGATGTCCATTATCACCTAAGCCGTTATTTCTGTATAACTTATCTGTGTTTTCAGATTCGCCATTAAGTTTTTTGTTCTTTGGTGTGTTTAAACCCTCCATTTCATGCATATGATTTAGTAAATACATGTCTAAATCGCCATCTAAATCATAATCAAAAAAAGCGGCTTGAGTAGAATATGATGTATCTGCCAAATTATAAGCCTCAGCCATTTCATTAAATGTACCATCTTTTTGATTTACAAACAGCTGGTTTTTTCTTTTATTAGAATCTGTACTGCCCGAAACGCATACATAAATATCTAACCAGCCATCGGCATTAATATCAATCATTGCAGCACCAGATGCCCAAGACGTTGTAGTTGTATTGGATCGTTTAGTAATGTCTTCAAATTGAAAACCCCCTTTATTTAGATACAATTTGCTTGACACTTGGTTTCCTGTAAAATATAAGTCGACTAATCCATCATTATTTACATCGCCTGCTGCAACACCCCCACCATTAAAATAGTAGATATAATTTAAAATATTTAAATCACCGTCTAATGGTAAATCGTTAGAAAAATTGATTCCTGTTTTATTATGTTTAAATATTTGAAATGTTTTATTGCTATTAGTGCTAGTTTTTTTGCAAGAATAGATTAAAAGAAAGCTAAAAAAAAAGTACAGATACTTTCTCATTTATTTTTTGAATTCTTTTAGTTTGACAATAATTTTTCAAATAACCACTCATGTGCTTTATCCTTTTGTTCTTGGTAGCTAAAATGCCCTTCGTCTGGCATGATGTTCAAAGTTTTTGGAGCAGTTATTACATTATATGCTGAAAACATTGATGTAGGCGGACAAACAGTATCATTATACCCCCAACCGTAAAAACCTGGAGTTTTTAAAATTCGAGCAAAATTCACAACATCGTAGTATTTAGAAGTTTCTATTCTAGCCAGCGTATTGTTTAATGAGGCATTTGTTTTATCAAATAAATGAGGCCATCCACCAGCTCTTCCATGAAGGTAACCTGTTAAATCACACAATGCAGGATAGTAACTCACTAAATATTTTACTCTACTATCTAAAGCTGCTGTTACAATTGATAAAGCGTTACCTTGACTGCCGCCATATACCGCCAAATTTTCACCGTCATATTTATCTAACGAACTAATGAAATCAACAGATCTTACACATCCTAAATACACACGTTTATAATAATAATGATCCTTGTTATCTAGATTTATATTCCAATAATCCCAAAGGGCACCATTCCATAAATCGCCATGTAAATTTGGTTCTTTACTTATTGTCGGAACGCCGTGAATACGAATTTCAAACGTAATAACGCCTTGCTTCACATGTTCATCTTGCACCATAAAATGTCCCCAAACACCAGCACCAGGAACTTTTAATATTGCGGGATATTTTCCTTCTTTTTTTGGAACACTCAAAACACCATAAACCTTAGCGTTGGCACGATAATTTCTGATATTTACATGGTAAACATCAATATCCCTATCGCTTAATTCGGGCACGAATTCCATTTTAGGAAGCATAGGTATTTTTGCCGCTTCAGCTTTGGCATTATCCCAAAACTCAACAAAATCTTTGGGCATTGTAGTAGTTGGTTTGATCTTGTTGGCTTCAAATGCAGCAGTAGCCGTACCTGTATATGTTTGTCCATCTACTATTGCTGTAACAGCACACCTTAAAAAACCTGGGGTTTTCATTGTTCCGCCTTTGACTGTATGTGTTCCTTCAGGTAGTGTAATTATTTCAGATTGCCAAGGTTCCATTTTTTCGGGCATTACTTTATAAGCGATTTCAATACCCTTAACTAGATTGCCAAACTTCAAAACCGTAATATTAAAGTTTACATTTTCCCCTAATTTATAATTCCAGTCATCATGATCTGGTGCTACAATTACAGAAACAGGCTTATTTGAATATCCCCATTGCGCATTGACTGCAAATGTGCTTATGAAAACAAGCGTTATTAACGAAATAAAATATTTGGTTCGACTAGAAGTTCCCATACATTAAATTTATTACTATAAACATTAATTTTCCTTACCCCAACTTTTATTGGGTTTAGACCCTAAAACAATCTCTAAATGCCCTCCTTTTTGAAAATCATCGTGTAAAAACCAATAGGTATTTAGCGCTTTATTATTTAATGAAGCACTTTGAATGTACATGTTTTCTACTGAATTATTTACCGTAGTAATTGTAAATTCTTTGCCTTTATAATACCTGTTATCTAATTCAATTTTAATTTCATCAAATACAGGACTGGTTAATTCATATCTTGGCTTAATCGCATTATTTCCTCTTAAACTGAATAACCCCATAGACATGAGGGCACTCACACCACTCATTTGTCCTTGATCTTCGTCATGTCCGCCATAGCCTTGATCTGGAGTAACACCACCGTAAGCTTGTTCATTGACTTTACGTACCCAATATTGCGAAAGCCAAGGTTTCCCAACGTGATTAAATACATGCGCATTTGAACACCCTGGTTGGTTAGCATAACTGATGTATCCATTGCTATAACCAAAAACAAAATCGTTAGGTTCTGCTTGCTCAAAAGCATAGTTCAATTTTTCGGCAAGTTTGTCGTTGCCTCCCATAATTTCTGAAAGCTTATCAATATCATGAGATACTTGCCATGTACCTTGCCATGCATTAGATTCTATCCAACCCTCTCCATTTAAAGGATCTTTGTGCAGCCAATTTCCTTTGGCATCTTTTGGAAGTACCAAACCTAATTCCTCATTAAATAATAAAGGCCAAGTTTTAGAACGTCTTAAAAATTCTATATAATCTTTTTTCTTATTTAACTTTTTAGCCATTTGCGATAACGACCAATCTTGAAATACCCATTCTAATGTTTTTCCGGCATTACCAGGACAGTAACCATTAGCTATATAAAACTGAAGCTCTTCAGGGGTATCCCCCATCATACCACCTGGCATATGATTTTGTTTCGTTAGTTTATAAGCATGTTTAGTATCCACTTTAGTCATCAAATCCTTCATCATCGTACTAGCAATTAAGTTACTTGCAGGCGTACCTGTCATAATATACGAATAGCCGCCAGCAATAGCACCCCGAGGTAGTAAACCGCCATTATCTGCATACTGTACTAATGAGGCTGAAAAATCATCCATAATTTCTGGCCATGCGAGACCCCAAAGTATATTGAGGTTCCATTGCGATAGCCAAAGCGCATCAAAATTATACATATTGAATTTTGCTTTACCGTTAACCATTGGCAATTTTCTAACTTTTAAATCGACTACCGAAAAGTTATGATAACGATCTGTAGCCTGTGTATAATCTGGATAATCACCACTTACGTCATTAAGAATATGCCTACCTAATAAAACGTGCCATAAATCTGTATAAAATTTTGTTTGCTGATTATCTGAGCCTCCTTTAATTTTTATTTTTGAAAGTTTTTCGTTCCAAATAGCAACGGATTCATTTTTATACTTATCAAAATCCCAATGCTTTGCTTCGGTTTGCATATTTTTTCTAGCATTCTCAATAGAAGTATATGAGATGGCTACTTTCATTTGAATTTCGTCTCCAGCTTTTACATCATATTTTGTCGAAACACCTGTTGTTGGTGCATTCCAATAACTTTGTGTGATTATTCCTGGAAAAACAATAGAATCACGACGTGTCATTTTCGAGGTGCCTTTTAAGGCTGAAATGTTACTTAACTTTTCTTTTTCATTCCATCCGTCAAAAGACTTAAATGCTTTATCAAATTTTATTACGAAAAATATTTTTACCTTTTCGGGACCGCCCCAAAAACGTCCAGCAGAATCAAAAGAACCTTCATATTCTGTATCGCTTACTTTTTTAACATCGGCATTAATCATGGTCGAATTTCCTAAATAACCGCCCAAATTTGTTAAAATATTTGCTTCATCATCCTTGGTATATCTAAAACGATATAATGCTGTTCTTTTAGTACTCGTTAATTCTGTCCACACATGATGATCTTTTAAATACACACGCTGATACCCTGGCATTGCAATTTCATCATCGTGACTAAATTCAGATTTCCAGGCTTGCGCACCTTTTGATGGATTTATGTCTCCTAAAGTTGGCATAATTTGAATTCCAGATAGGCACCAACCATGCACATTCCCAAAACCCAAAACCTCTGTGGAGTTATAATTATAACCACCACCATATTGATTTTTATTTCGTGTTACTGGTGCAGCAGCCACCATTCCCATGGGTCTTGCTCCTGGTGTAAAAAAGAAATATCTGCCTTTAGCTGATTCAATGAATGGGTTAACTTTTGAGACATAATCTGTGGTACTTTCTATAGAGGGAAATATTTCAATTTCAGATAAACCCAAATTAAATCCTTCGCCGTCCGTAACTACAAAACGCACCCATTTTACTTTTCTTTTTGAAAATGAAATCGCTTTTGGAGCACCGTTATTCGGTATGGTAGTAACTGTAATTTCACTGCCATCACTAAATTTTAGTTTTCCACCGGCAGTATGCTCGTTGTAACTTGGGCGATCATACAACACTATTTTATTAATGGATTGCGGCGTGTTCCATTCTAATTGTATCCACGGCAATCTGGTTTCTCCCCATGCTCGTTTAAAACCTTCGCAAGCCCATTCACCTTGATTATCTATTCTAATAATACCATCGGTTACATTATTGGCAGGAAAATTTGATTCTGAAGTAGAAGCTGTGACTTTTGCTTGAGGTGCAATGTTGTGAGGTGTAGCACTTAATAGTTGAATACTGAATGCTATAATTATAACACTCAGTATTCTTTCTATTTTCAATTTATTTTTGCTATTAATTCCTCTATTTAATATTGAATTGGTTTGTACCATTTTTAATAACCCGTATTTTGGTCCAGATTAGGATTTAAATCTCTTTCTCTTTGTGGTATTGGGAATAAATTATGTTTTGGTTCGGCAACTGGCAAACCTGGTTTTGCACTATTTACTTTTTCGGCAAGTTTACCATAGCGAACCAAATCAAACCAACGCTGACCTTCCCAAACAAATTCTTTTCTTCTTTCTAAGAGAATAGCATCTTTAAAATCCTCATAACCCATTGCTGTTAAATCTGGCAATGCTCCTGCATCCATTCTAGATCTGGCTCTTACTCTATTAATAGCATCTAAAGCTGGTTGTGTAGATCCATTGTTAATTTCATTTAAAGCCTCTGCATACATTAAAAGTACATCCGAATATCGAATAAGTTGTAAATCGTTTGCAGTACCATTTACATCGAACTCATTTACTTGATCCCAATATTTAACAACTCTAGGTCCTCCAAAATCAATAGTTTCTCCATTAATAATATCTTCTGTCATAAAAGTTACTTCCTTTCTACGATCGTTATCATCAAAAGCATTATATAAATCGAGGGTTGGTTGCTCTAATCCGCCAGCATTTGGACGCCCGCTATAAACACTTGGCAGTGTTCTAAAAACTAAGTGGCCACCTTCCCATAAGGTTGAAAAGACATCAGGTCCTTCAAAAAAACTAATCGCAAATAAAACTTCTTTACCATTGTTATTAGGGATTAGAAATACGTCGCCAAAATCATCCCAAAGATCGAATTGATCACCAGGTTGCACTCCAATTTCTTCCAATTTAGTCTTTGCTAATTGATAATTTTCGCTTCCTCCTTGTTGTAATGCTGCTTTTGCTATATATGCTTTAGCAGAATATGACGTTGGTCGCCCATTATCCTCTCCTACTTGAATATCTGGTAATGATGTTTCAGCACTACCAAGATCTAAGAAAATTTGCGTGTATACATCGGCTCTTGAGCTTCTAGGTAAATATGCACTTGATTCAAAAGTTGTTGTTGGCTCTAATTGTAAAGGAACATCGCCAAAAAAACGAACCAATTCAAAATACAATAAACCTCTCATAAAATAGGCTTCACCTAAAAGATTTTCTTTAACATCCTCGTTCATGTCTATATTTGGAATATTTAATATCGCTAAATTAGCTGCGTTAATTCCCAAATAAATATTAGACCACATTTGCAAAACGATTTCGTTATCTGGACCATGTGACATAACTGATATTTGGTTAAACCCATTACCTACGTTAAAACTTGATTCCCCTTCATCTGATGCTAAAGCATTTACTGTCCAATAATTAGTATAGTAAATTCCATTGGCATTCAGTGCCCCATCAAAAGTAGCTCCTAGATGACCGTAAATACCATTAATAGCAAGTTTTGCATCGGCTTCTGTTTGATAGAAAGTATCTTCTGTAAAAAACGTTTTTACCTTTTCATCTAAAAGACTTTCACAACCCCATACTAGCAATATGGCTACTATAGGGAAAATCATTTTTTTAAAATTATATATTTTCATAATACAAAGATTTTTTTATTAAAAGTTTACATTAAAACCTAACAAGTAAGATTTAGATAAAGGGTAACCTCCAAAATCAGCTCCTGCGCTTAGCGCATTGTTTTGCCCTCCCCAACTTACTTCTGGATCAACTCCAGTATAATTTGTGAAATTATATAGGTTCTTTCCCGTTACATAAATTTTTACTTTGTTTATTTTAAGCTTAGATAAAAATTGAGATGAGATTGTATAAGCCAACGTTACCGACTTTAACCTCAAATAAGATCCGTCCTCAATATAAATATCTGAAAATCTATTTGTTCTAACACCAGTACTAGCTCTTGTATATGTATTGCTTGGATTTATTGGCGTCCACCTGTTTGAAAACGCCTCTAATAACACATTGTTTCTTCCGTTTAAATCTTCTAAATTAACTCTGTTAAAATTAGCAATTTCGTTACCTGCAACTCCCTGCATAAATATGTTAAGATCGAATCCTTTCCAACTGAAGTTATTGTTAAATCCGAAAGTATATTCAGGAATCGGATTACCAAGAAATTTTCTATCATTTTCAGCATCTAAAACTCCATCTCCGTTTAAATCTTTATATTTTCTTTCTCCCGGAATTACAACACCTCCATCTGTAGCAAATAATGGTGTGTTTGCAGGTGTATCATCTAATTGCATGATACCATCTGAAACATATCCGTAAAATGCTCCTACTTCTCCACCTTCAACCAATTTCTGCCATCCAGTTATGCCAAGTATATTTGCTCCTGTTTGAATATCGTCTAATCCACCTAAGTCTAAAATTTCATTTTTGTTGTATGCTGCGGTAATATTTGTATCCCATTTGAAATTTTCGGTATTAATATTACTTGTATTTATTGCCAACTCAACGCCTTGGTTTCTTACGCTACCAGCATTAACAATTGTAGTTATTGACCCTGTTTGTGATGGAATCTGTAACCCCAATAAAAGGTCGTTGGTATCTTTACGATAAACATCGGCGGTAATGTTTATATTATCATTAAGAAGTCTTACATCTATACCAGCATTAAATTGCTCAGTTCTTTCCCATTTTAAATCTGTGTTAGCGGGAGAAATAGGGTAAATCCCTACTGCTAAATTGTCATTAAAATAACCATATGTCGTTCCGAATCTAGATTGAGCTGAATAAGCAGGAATAGTTTCATTACCAATGACACCATAACCCAATCTGAATTTTAGATAAACATTGGAATTTTTCATAAAATCTTCATCGGATACATTCCAAGCGAAAGCTGCTGCTGGAAAAAAACCAAATTTATTTCCTGGACCAAATTTAGACGACCCATCTACTCTTCCTGTCAAGGTAAAAATATATTTGTCTTTAAACGCGTAATTTACACGTCCAAAGTAAGACAGTAATCGTGATTCGATTAAACTTGTTCCTGCTCCTTGGCTTTCACTATCATTAAGGCTATTTCCACCAAAGTTTTCTGTAAAGAAATCTTGACCTAATGCATTTAACTCTTCTGATTTAAAATCCTGAATTGAAGTACCTACTAATGCATTTACGCTATGAACATCATTAAATGTACTTACATAGTTTAAAGTAGCCTCTGCCAATAGGTTATTAGAGACTCTCTTAGCCTCTGAACCAAATGCGGATCCTTCATTACCAAAATCTAATGCTGCTGTTCTAAACAATGATTCTTCTTGAATATTAAAATCTGCACCTAGATTTCCTTTCAATGTTAATTTTGGCACTAACTCCCACTTAATTGAAAGGTTTTCTAGAAGTCTTGTAGCTCTACCACGGCTATTTAATAATTTTTGATAAGCTACTGGGCTTGCAAAATTTTCAATTTGTTCATTAGTATTGCTAATTTCATTTATAAAATCGCCATTATCATCCACCCTAAAATTTCCTTTAGTATATTTTCCCTCAGAATCGAAAACCGGTAATAAAGGGTTAAACAGATAAGCACCGGTGACCGCACTACTAACTCCTAAACCTCCATCTGTATTTGTCCTGGCTGTATTATAATCGCTTCTGTTAACACTAAATGAATTTTCAATACTTAATTTCTCCGAAGCTTTAAAATCCAAATTCACTCTTAAGTTATAACGTTTAAAATTGGTTTCTATAATGGTCCCTTCTTGATCCATATACGATGTAGAAATAGCATACCTTACATTATCATTCCCCCCTTTAATTGAGAGGTCATGATTTTTTATAACTGCTGTTCTGAAAATTTCATCTTGCCAGTCTGTTCCATTTCCAAAACCCTTTGGGTCTGTATATCGCCTTGGTTGCCCACCATTGTATTCAGCTTCGTTCACATAATATGCAAATTGAGAGCCATTTAAAACATCTAATTTTTTTGCCACTTCATTAAACGATACATAGGTATCATAATTAATTTGTGCCTTACCATTAACACCTCTTTTTGTTGTAATGATAATAACCCCGTTAGCCCCTCTAGATCCATAAATCGCAGTAGCTGATGCATCTTTTAGTACATCAATAGATTGAATATCAGATGGACTTAATGTTGATAGCGCATTTAAATTAGGCCCTTCTGCTACGCTTCCTACTGATACTACATCACTATTATTATCTACTGGGAATCCATCGATGACATACAATGGCTCATTTCCAGCATTAATAGAACTACTGCCTCTAATTCTTATTGAAGTTGATGCACCAGGTTGCCCAGAGGTTTGAGTTAGTAATAACCCAGATACTCTACCTTGCATAAACTCATCTGCAGTTGTTGCTTTTATAGACTCAATATCTGCAGCTTTTATAGAAGAAATAGATCCGGTTAAATCTTTTCTTTTAGAACTACCATACCCAATAAGCACAATTTCGTCTAATCTTGATATGTCTTCTTCTAATTGTACATTTAAAGTAGTTCGTGATCCAACTGCTATTTCTTGAGTTTGATAGCCTTGGAAGCTAAATACTAAAACAGCTTCACTACTCGTTACATTAATCTTGTATTTTCCATCAAAATCTGTTGTAGCTCCTGCACTACCATTTTTTAATAGAATATTTGTTCCTGGTAAAGGTTGACCATCTTCCTTAGAAGTTACTGTACCAGAAACTTGCGTTTGTGCAAATGCCCACACATTGCCAATGATTGCAAATAATATGGTAAAGCTTATTATTTTTAGTTTCATAAAGTTAGTTTTTTGATTATTATTCGCAATTGTCTGTTAGTAGAAAATCTTGAGCTGTATTAGGATCTTGAATAATTATATCGCCTGCAGCATTTCTAAAAGTAAACGTCATATCTGTAATTACAGCACTTGAAGATGCTCCAAAAAATGAATTTGGCCATATAGTTATATCCCAAAATTCATCACCAAGATTATTCATTGTATTGATTGCAGCTGTTCCGCAATTCTCTACTGGAACGCCATCAACCATAGCTTTACCGCAAAAATAAACTTGACTTGCACCAAACAAAGCTGTATCTCCTTTTGAGGCATCAAAATTTATTTTTATAATATCTTTTACTGTAAACGAACTTGGTTCGTATGTTACTGGGTAAGGCAGTGGTCCACAAAGATCGATAAGCAAATTTGTACCTCCAGAAACTTCCATGCATGGTGTAAAGAAAGATCCTATATTTCCTTCGGACACATACCCTGATGCAGCAGCAGCATAACCAAGTTGTGTGTTTATGTTTTCATCACCGACAGTTAATGTTAATTGAACTTGTCCAGAAAACCCAACCCCGTTAGCTCCAGTTACTTGTTCATTAGAAACAAATGCCACCCATTCAACTTCTCCATAATTTTCTCCAATTCCTAAAACAGCTTCAAAAGTATCGGCATGAGTTCCAGCATCTAGACTAAAGGTTCCGTTACCATTATCTGAAGTAAATGTCGCACTAGCGTTTGATGCTACATTCCAAGATACAGGAACTAACACACCAAATACAACATTATGAGAGGCGTCTTCTGCTGGGGCGACATTAACATCAACGGTAATGCTTATAGTTTCGCCTACCGTAGCCGATGTTGGCTGGTTAACACTAGGTATGGTAACACACATGGTAACCAGTAGCAAAAACCCAAACAAAAGTGTAATTGACAACAACCTGTATTTTGTTATTTTTTTAAATATATTTTTCATTTTGATTTTGTTTAGTTCTTTTTAAATGAATATACATATGTATTATCGGCACATCCTAACTGAAATTGCACTTTTAAACTATTTCCGTTTGATAAAAGTGGTATTTCAGCTAAACTAACATCAACCATATTTCCTCCTCCATCCGTGAAATTTAACTTTGTAGGGTATGTTAAATCATCAAAAGTCCATGAGCCACTAGAAAAATCTATTCCAAAAGGAACACTTGTGTTTGGTATTGAAAAAGTAGATGGGTTAACACCATCATAATTCAGATCTAATGAAAACGATTGAAAATTTAGCCTATCTGTAATATCAACACCATTTTGAGTAACATTATCAATTGTCCAACTGCCATTAATATCGACATTGAATTCTATAAATCCATCAGGATTTAATCTTATATCATCTTCACAACTTGAAAATACAAGTGAGAAACAACAAATCAGTATAAAAATTTTCTTCATAGTATATAAATGTTTATATGTTTATACATAGTATAACATGGTTCTAAAAAAATATTGATTAATTCGCGATAATATTATGGTATATAAAGGTTACCTTCTAAGCTCAACTGAATAAATAAATTTCTCAGCCTTATAATATCCTATATTATATTCAAGAGCTGATTTCCCTCTATCAAATACAACGCGTTCACGTTTCAATACTGGATCACCTATTTTAATATTTAACTTTTTAGAAAGTTTTTCATTTGCTATAATTGCAGTAATCTCCTCTTTAGACATGTCTGCATAATAACCACATTCATTTTCAATAAGGTCGTATAGAGGAATAGAGTAATCGTAACTTTTTTTCAGCAAAACTTTGGGGTGGAAATAAGAAATAAAATAGACTTTAGATTCATCTTTAACCCCCCTAACACGAGAGAGTCTATACACCTTAGAATCTAAATCGATTCCTAATTTATTGCTTACATTTTTATCGGCCTTTACTTTTTTCAAATTAAACTCATAATTAACTAAAGTCTTACCTTGCTCCAACATTTCTTTACTAAAGCTAGACCAGCTATCAAGCTTGGTAACAACCATGTCTTTATTTACACGTGTACCAATCCCTTTTTTTCTAATAATTAGGTTTTTTTCAGACAATCTATTACTTGCCTGCCTTATAGTGCTTCTTGAAACACCGAGTGTATTTGCAAGTGAAACTTCTTTGGGGAGCAGTTTACCATCAACATAATCTGGCAATTTTATAATGTCCATTAACAACTCTTCAACTTGAATATGCAAAGGAATAACACTATCGTGATTAACCTTTTTTAGTAAGTCTTGGATGTTGCTATGTCCATACATATAAACAAATATAATAAAACATATGGATATTACAAATCATCCGAGTTTATTTTTCAATCAAATCAATGATCTATTCTAAAATCATTTCCAGCGGAACCCAAATAAATCTTGGTCTATAAAAACTTATGTATTCATGGATACTAGGCACATTAAAACTATTAACACAATACGAAACCAACAACCTATTATCTTGAATATATTGCGGATGCGCCATGGCATTGTACGTGAAAATTTCATCTTTAGTATTTTCTTGTTCTGTAGCATGGTACAAATGCTTTTCATTACGCCAAGGTCCTATAGGTGAATCTGAAACATACGAATAAATATTTCCTAAAAATAAGCCACGTTCTTGCATTACAAAAACATATTTATCATTATGTTTAAAAACTGAAAACTGCTCTGGTGTTAACTTATTAATTCCTTTTAAAGGTTGGGTGTCTTTAGGGTTTTCGGACCAACTTACACCATTAAAGAATTCGAAATGAGTAAGTTTATTGGTAGTGTCGTTCATTTGTGCTCTAGCAACGTGTAAATTTGCATTGGCCTTATCATGCCATGTTCCATAAATATAGGTGTAATCGCCATCTTTTAAAATTGAATGACCGTAATGAACACCATTAATATTTGAATACGGAAAATTATCTCTTGAGATAATATTATAAGTGTCTTTTTCTAATTTAAGATAATCTGTCCCTATATATTTAAAATTCCAACCTCCATCAACAGGGTCAATATGAACAAATCTAGACATGAAAACATGCAATTCATTTTTATACTCGTATCCATGCCCTGGCCAATAAAATTCATGCTTTCCATTATCTTGGTTGGGTACTAACATCGTTTCTGGATCGTTAAAATCTCCTTTAAAAATAGCTTTAGATTCCTTTTTGTTTTTATCTAAAACAATAAAGGTGTTGTTTATCATTTTACAATCAGGATTTCGTTTACTATCTTCAACCTTTGCTAAAAAAGAATCACCCATCATAAATACCGATGAACCGTTAGATAATGGAAAAGAAATAACTCCGTCTGCTCCAGTAACACCTAAACTATCCGGTATAATTAGCTTACTGAAAATAGTGTCTTTTTCAACGTTCCTGTCTAATTCTATATGGTTAGATTTCGATTTTTTATTTTCTTTTTTACAAGAAGAAAACCCTAAACATAGTACTAAAAAAAATCTTAAATATAACTTCATAACTAAAGGTTTTAATAAATTGAAGGTGGCTTAATCGGTTTTGTTTTAAAATCTAAAATCAAGTCTTTTGATGGATTTCTCCAAACCCTGCACAATGGTTCCTCACTTCTTGAAAACCCTGGTTTTTTCAAATTTTCATTTATTGAATAATAGACTTCATTTGTTGTGTTATTTTTAAAAACGTATAAATTCACAATTGATGGAGAGAATTTTGCCCACCATTTTCTTTCTCCTTTTAAAGAACCTTCCCATATGCCCTTAAATGTAGAGTTTTCCTTAGTCCAAGTACCCTTTAATTTTCCAGCACTAACGGTTGCTTTTAAATTATAAACACCTTCGCTATGATTTAATGTTGCATAAAGCGTATCGTTTATAATTTCACAATTTGTAATATTAAAATGTGACTTATTTGTAGCTACTTTTAATTCCTCGTTTTCAGATACTATCTTTAAATTAAATGCATTGTCAAAAGGTTCATAATGGATTTTGGATTCCCATGTTCCTAAAAATGGTTCTTGATTATTTTTTTTTGAAGGTAAAGCAAAAAACGCTGGTTCATTACTTGTTCTATTTAATGTTAACTCATTATTATTAAAATAAACTGGCATTAAACCTTCAACTTTCCTATTAGGAGCCATGGCAAAAAAAGGGATCTCTTCAATCTGAGAAGCATCAATTGATTGTTGAAAAGATTCTTTTAATTGATATGTGTTTCCTGATTTATAAACAGGGGCTGGCAAATAAGTCTGCTCATTTTCCAAAGATAATTTATACATTATCTGGTTATAATCATAGTAAGGTACTTTTTCTTCATCACTAAAAAATTTAGTGAATGTGCCTTCAAAAAACACAGTCTTTCCATTGTCTTTATCTAAAAAAGGATGCTGCGTTGGGTTATACAAAAAACTCAAATGTTCCGCTATTTTTTTAGCGTAAACCCATGGTCCCAAAGGCGTATCGGCTTCAGCATACCAGGTATCTGTAGCACCGGTTATTAGCACCCATTTTTTTCTGTAATCGTTATAAAATATAGAACCTCTTCCAAAATAAGGTTTGTTAGCAGTTTCGACATCTTCTAAATGAATCCATGCTTCAGAAATTTCTATTTCCCCAGATTTTATTAATTGATTCTGTCGCTCTAAATTTATATAATCGGTATTCTTTTTCCAGCTGTAATTAAGACTTCCATCTTTTTTTCTATCTAATTGAATAGTCTCTAAATTAAAGGATGTTCCTTCCCTCAAACACGTAAATGTTTCGTACTTTTTTGGATTAGCTAGAGAATCTAAATGCGGAACTACACGCTGAAAATTAAATTCATTGGTCAAATAAACATAGGCCTTATTTTCAACTTTAGCTTTAAAAGGATGTTCGCAACGATGAAAATCTGGCATCCACTTTTCAACTTCTTTATAACGCTCAAAAATATTTTTATCATCATTAAATACGGCAACACCGCGCTCATAATTTAAAAAGAAGGAATTAACATTAGCATATTTTACAACCAATTGCTCGTCACCCTTTTTGTCCTTTATATTTATCAACCAGTCGAACCAAACGTAACCAGGATCCTCTAAATTAATCATTGATTTTGATGCTCCATTTTCATTTTCAAAATACAGATAATTCATTCCTAATTCAGGATCTAATCCTCCATTTTTAGGAAAAGGTGTAGTTGCTGCCGCAACAGAAAAATTACCATGATATTCTGGAGGCAAAAAGCTATCGCCCCAAACCCAAAAAACCTCATCTTTATAAATAGTGGCTAAGTTAGAGTCTTGCCCCAAAACCTTTCCATTTAATAAAGATTTTTCAAGTGGGATGTCTTCTTCTAACAAATAACTGTCTTTATAAATACCCAACCCTGTACTACGATACAACCTTTCTGCAACATTTGTTCTTGTCATTTTTACAACAGTACTATCTCCAGGTTTGCAATGCAATGAAACCGCTCTTTTACCGTCCTTTCCCATGGCATATTGGTAGCCTTCACATTTAATCTCAAAATAAACGGTTTCGTTCATTAACCCAGGCTCATTAAAAGCAATAAGCCCATTGCTATCTGTATAATATTTTTGTTGACTTAGGGGTATAAAACCAACCATTGGAATTCCACGTCCAGTTTCATCATCAATTACCTTAATTTTAAAAAAAAATTCTTTAGAAGAATTATTATCCACACAACTTTGAGTTGATACAAATACGAACAAAATCATCAATAAAACAACGATATTTCTAACAAAAAATGGCTTATAAATCATATCCATAATGAAAATAAAAGATAAATATATATAAACATTTGATGAAAAAAAATTATTTGTTCATATGTTCGTACATATAATTATTTTATGTGTTTGTTCAGCTTAAATTGAACTTTTGGGGTTAAAAATTAAGAGCGTGTTTTACAAAGCTAATTAATGAATTAGAAATGTAGCAGCTTAATTCTCTCAATTAATTGCCCCTTTTTAGTTGCAAGTCCAGTTGAGCTATTCACTTTAAAAAGAACTCAATAGCTTTTAGTTTTAAAACTTTTATACTAAAAATGAAAATAAACTATTTCATGAAAAATTAAGGGTGAAGGAAATAGATTCACTAATAACTTTTCTAAAAGAAAATTGATACTAATTTATGCCCACCACTTTATTTTTAATTGTGCAAAGCAATAAAAATTATGCCGCTTTTAAAAAATTTGGCATTGCATCAGTAATTTTGTGCTTTATCTGTATGAAGTTTCTTTTTTAGGAAAAATAGCAACAAATAAAATTATCAATCCTAAAACAATAAAAGGAATACTCAATAGCTGTCCCATATTCAAAGACATTTGATTCTCGAATGACACTTGATTTTCTTTTAAAACCTCATGAAAAATTCTAATTGAAAATAAAATCACCATAAACAAGCCTAATAAAATTCCTGGCTGAAGCTTTTCTTTTTTTTGGTACCAGATCCAATAAAATAAAATAAAAATTAAAAGATTAGTAAATGATTCATATAATTGTACAGGATGCCGTACAACACCCACAGCTTCAAAATTAAGATAGAAGGCCTCATTGGTTCTTATAAACTTATACCCCAAATCAGATCCTTTAGGGTTAATAACGTGTGAAGACGGTCCCTCTCTAGTGGGCATCATTTTTAAAAGTAAGCGATCAACTCCCGCCCGTATTCTTTGTTCATAATATTTTTGGTTTTTAAACTGTATCATTATATCTAATACAGGGTAACCAGGCGACAAAAAACGTTCAGTTTTATTATATGTTGCAGCCTCTACAAATGGTAAGGTTTGCTTTAGTTTATCGGTAAAAGGATTTAATTGAATTACACCATAATTTGAAGCAGTGGGCTTACCTATAATTTCAGAATTTACAAAATTCCCGAAACGGATAAAAACTGCTCCAAGAGCTATAACTATAACCATTCTATCCAATACTTGAAGATAGGTGTTACCATGCTTCAATTTGTCTTTAATTTGTATTTTAAACCCCTTTATTTTTATGGCATAAGAATAAAAAAACATAGAAAAAAGAACACCAAATGCCGTACCATGACTAGATAATCCACCTTTCCAAAATTTAAATAACTCGAAAAAATCAGAATAAAGAAGATTTGTTTGATAAAACAGTACATGCCCCATTCGTGCTCCTATTAAAGTACCAATGACCATGAATATTAATTGTATATCTAAGGTTGGATGAAATTTTTGTTCCTTTTTATAAATATAAAAAATGATGAATCTTCCAGTAAAAAAACCAAGAGCAAAAAGAACTGAATACCATTTTAACTTAAAATCACCTATTTGAAGAATATAAATATTAGGTTCCCAAAAAAAATAATTTAGAAAAAAAAGTAAACTAAAAATCATAAACCCTATCTAATAAGTTTTCCTTAAAACCCTTTTTCATCAAATACAAGTATAAAAGTTTTATTTGAATTAATCATTAAGAATCCAAAAAGATAAACAATCTGTAATTTGAGATTTTAGGATATCACACTAAATATTGAGCTTATATCCTTCTGAGCGTTTTTTGGCTTATAATTTTCAAAAAAAATAACTTAATTTTCCATTAAATTTAAGATTTTCTGAATGTTGAAATACACACTTTTCGTGCCTGGTTTACTATGCTCATTTTAAAATAGGAATACATGGGTCAACTTCACAAGAATATGCACAAGCTGCGAGAAGTCTTTATCTAAATTTAATACCCTAAATATATTAAAGTAAATACCTATAGCTACAGAAGGATCTCCTTTTTCTACCCGATACAAGGTAGCACGATGAATCCCTGCACGTTCAGAAACTATACTTACAGTAAGCTTTCTACGCTTTCGCGCCAACTTAATATTTTCTCCTATTTCATCGAAAACTTTCTGATATTTGGGGAGAAGTAGAGTTTTCTTTGACCTCATAATGTCGCTTAAAAGCAACTAAAACAACAAAAATGCTATAAATAAGCGGCATTAATACAAT
>CAXBID010000033.1:0-21702 GCA_963975495.1 uncultured Flavobacteriaceae bacterium
CCTAATAAAAATCAATAAATAATGAATAAAATTATAATAATTGTGCTGCTGTTTTTGTGTCCTTTAATATGTATAGGGCAGAGTGAAAAAGTACCACACATATACAGTTTAAACATAGATGTTCCAGAAAAAGAAATTTTCTCAAATCATTTAAAACTGGGAGGTGCTAATAATTATGGGCAAAATATTGAAGTCAATAATTATTATATAACAATAAATGGCAAGCCGATAATTCCAATTACAGGTGAATTCCATTTTTCAAGGTATCCTGAAGCCTATTGGGATGAAGCCATTAAAAAAATGAAAGCTGGAGGCGTCAATATGGCGGCAACTTATGTGTTTTGGAGCCTTCACGAGGAAATTGAAGGCGAGTTTGTATGGGAGGGAAACCGAAACGTACGAAAGTTTGTTGAACTATGTGCAAAAAATGACCTTCCAGTAATTATACGTATTGGCCCATTTGGCCATGGAGAAATTCGTAACGGCGCACTTCCAGATTGGTTGTTGGCAAAGCCATTGTCTATTCGCTCAAATGATGCTGATTACCTGTTTTATGTGGAACGGTTTTATAAAGAAATTGGAAACCAATTAAAAGGTTTGTTTTTTGAAAACGGAGGGCCAATAATAGCCACACAAATAGAAAATGAATATCAGCATTCTGCTGCGCCTTGGGGCTTGACATATCCTGGGCAGCCTTTTGATTTTACAAGTTCAGAGAGAGATCGAGCTTTAACTAAAGAAGGTGTTAGTGTTTCTAAAGAAGAAAATCCGTATGCTGAATTGGGGAACGAACACATGAAAGTTTTAAAATCACTAGCTATTCAAGCTGGAATGGTTACACCGCTTTATACGGCTACTGGCTGGGGTAATGCAGCTATAATACCCAATGAATCTTTACCAGTAACTGCTGCTTATGCGTATCCTACTTGGACAAGAAAGAGGGACATATCACCATTTTATCTCTATAAAAATTTACATAAAGTTCCAGATTATAGCCCTGTGCGGTACGTCCCAGAACATTACCCTGCATTTGCTGCCGAATTAGGAAGTGGCATTATGGCAACTTATAGCCGAAGACCGCTTGTGCCAGCTAAAAGTTTAGACGCCTTAATTAATAGGTGTTTGGGAAGTGGTGCCAATGGTGTTGGGTATTACATGTATCATGGCGGTTCAACACCCAGAGGTAAAATAAATTATTTTAATGATGAAGCAGGTGCTGCTGCTAAAATATCCTATGATTTTCAAGCACCCATAGGAGAATTTGGAAACATTAGGCCTTCTTTTCATCGCTTAAAATTATTGCATGAATTTGTAAACACCTTTGGCGATTTGTTGGCACCCATGCAAACAACTCTACCAAATACCAATTCCGAAATTAAACCTGAAAACATCCATACACTTCGTTATGCGGTAAGACATAAAGATAATTCAGGGTTTTTATTCGTGAACAATTTTCAGGATGATACGTTGATGACGAGAAAGGAACATATTAAGATTGAATTGAAAACTTCAAAGGAAACTCTTAGCATTCCTGAAGAAACTGGATTTAGTATTGATACGGATGAAAATGCCATTTTTCCTTTTAATTTTAATATGGATGGCTTCAAGCTTAAATATGCCACAGCCCAATTATTGACCAAATTTGTTAATAATGAGATGACTCACTATGTGTTTTTTACACCAGAAGGTGTTACACCAGAATTCTCTTTTGAAAAGACAAACGGCATAACCATTAAAAACAACCAAGAAATCAATGTAAAAAAGAATGATAAACGCTGGTTGGTAACAAGGACAAAAGAAAATCCGTTTGAATTTACATTAAAGAATAAAGACAACGCCACAATTAAAGTTTTGGTTGTTTCTAAAGCATTAGCTTTAAAATCTTGGGATATAGATTTTAATGGACAAAACCATTTGGTGTTTTCCGATGCGACCATGCTTCCGGAAGATCACAGTATTAAAATGCTTTCCGAAGGAGCTTCTAAATTTGATATTTCGGTGTATCCTAAAGTAAAAGGATCTTTGGACATTGATAATGGCAACATAAAAAAGATTTCTAAGCGCGATAATTTTTCTCATTTTGAAGTGGAATTGCCCGAAGTCCAATTGCCATACACTACAAGAATGCTCAATACCAATAGGCTTATTGTGGATTTTAGTGGAGGCATGCCTAAAGGGTTGCACAATGTGTATATGAAAATAGATTATGTAGGAGATACTGCCATGGGCTTTTTTAATAATGAATTGGTGGTTGATGAGTTTTACAAAGGAATTCCATGGAAAATTGGTTTGCGGGAGTTTATTGATTTAAAACAGGCAAAAACCATGAATTTTTATTTTAGGCCGCTTTATAAAGATGCTACCTTTTTAGTGGATTTAGAGAAAGAAGCCATACCAGATTTTTCAAAGCAAAAAAACTTTTTAAATATTAATAATGTTGAATTTATTCCGGAATATAAAGCATTCATTTCGTTTGGAAATAAAAAATGAGTTTTTCTTAATTGAGTATTAAAAACATAAAAACATAATAAGTAAAACAAAATTTTAATTCATTTCAATTTTTATGAGCAACAACAGAATGACTTTGACGAGCGATAAAAGTGGAGTGAAAAATAAGGGTTTTTTTCTAGCAGTTTTTCTTGTATTCCACATAGCATGTTTTTCTCAAGAACGTCTGTATTTGTCTGGAACGGGTTCTGATGATGCTGTTTTATGGGATTTTAAATGTAACATAGGAAAAAATAGTGGTTTTTGGAGCAATATATCTGTCCCCAGCAATTGGGAACTACAGGGATATGGTTATTACACCTATGGGACAGATAGAGACGATTATAAAACAAACCCAGAAACAGGATTTTACAAACATACCTTTAACCTAGAGTCGGTTGAGGATAAGGTTTTTAATTTAGTTTTTCAAGCGTCGATGACCGATACCCAGGTTAAAATCAATGGGAAACTTGCTGGAGATATTCATCAAGGAGGTTATACACAGTTTGAATATGATATTACAAAGCTTGTAAAAAAAGGAGAAAACCTTATAAAAGTTGAAGTTAGCAAACCTTCAAAAAACGAATCTGTACAACAAGCAGAAAGAATAGCAGATTTTTGGCTGTTTGGAGGTATATATAGACCAGTTTACATTGATGTGTTACCTGTTAAACATATAGAGCGTATTGCAATAGATGCCAATATGGATGGCAAATTGAAAATAAACGCTTATTTAAAAAATACAATAGGAACGGAATCTATATCGGCCCAAGTTTTTACACCAGATGGAAAAACTTTTGGAGATGCCATAAGTATAAAGATAACTAATAATAGTGATTTAATCACACTCACTGGAGATTATGCAAACATCAAGCTATGGTCTCATGAATTCCCAAACTTATATAATATTAAAATCAGCTTAAAAAAAGGAAAAACCATCTTACATACCATTACCGAGCGTTTTGGGTTTCGAACGTTTGAGGTTCGTGACCACGACGGATTTTATTTAAACGGTCAACGCATTATGCTTAAAGGAGCAAGTATGCACAGTTTTAGGCCAGAAACAGGACGTAGTTTAAATGCCAAAGATAATTTGGAAGATATAAAATTAATGAAAGGTTTAAACTTTAATACAGTACGGGCACCTTGTTACCCACCAGATGAATATTTTCTTGATTTGTGTGATTCATTGGGTCTGTTGGTTCTCAATGAGCTTTCTGGCTGGGCACGTCCACTAGAAACAATTGTAGGAACTAAATTAGTAAAAGAATTGGTTGTTCGTGATGTAAACCACCCTTCAGTTATAATTTGGGGCAATGGAAACCATTATTCTCACAATGCAGAATTGGAGGATGTGTTTCTGGAATGGGATATTCAAAAGCGCAGGCCTTATAAAAATGCCGCGAACAATGAGCCATGGCCAGGTAAAAACCATGGAAAATTTGAATTGATTGACACCCGCTACTATCCTAATTATGCTGAACTGACTGAGCGATTTTCGGGTAATCAAATTGTGTGTCCATTAGAAACCTTGCATGCCTTGTATGATGGTGGTGGTGATGCGGGTTTATTTGATTATTGGGAAGCTCTTAAAAAATCTAAAGTTGGTGGCGGACTTATTATTTGGGCTTTATATGATGAAGGTATTGTGCGTACAGATGAAGGCTATAGAGTCGATAATCAAGGTAATAAGGCGCCAGATGGTATAGTTGGACCCAATAAAGAAAAAAAAGGTAGCTACTATGCCGTAAAAGAAATTTGGTCGCCAGTGCAAATTAAAACAAAAGAGATTTCGGAAGATTTTAACGGAAAAATCCCAGTGGTCAATGATTTTGATTTTACTAATCTTGATCAATGCTTGTTCAAGTGGAAATATATTCGTTTTGCATCACCAACAGAAGCATCTAAAGGGTATCGTATCGTTGAAGAAGGCGAGTTTAAAGGTCCAAGCATAGCACCTAAAACAAATGGTAACGTTCAAATACCCGTTTCGCAAAAAATAGATAGGGCTGATGCTCTAGAATTAATAGCATATAGTCCACATGGTCAAGAGTTATGGACATGGCGTTTTATGAAAGAACCGAAAAAAGCATTTTTATCACGATTCCTTAAAACAGATACAGAACAATTAGTAAAACAAGATACTCTTAATATTTGGAAGTTTCAATCTGGAAATGCGCTGTTTATCTTCGATAAAAAAACAAATGCTCCCATAAAAGTATTAGTGGATAGCACGGCTATTCCATTTCCAGAATTTCTTGTAGTCGCTAAAACTGACAAAGGATATTATATTCCAAAAAGCAACCTAGAACATAATGCTTCCGTTAAAAAAAGCAACGAAAATTATATGATAAATTACCAAAGCACCAATGGCTTTAAAAATATAACATGGACTATCATGCCTGGGGGTGTATTGAAATTAGATTATGCTTATGAATTACCAACAGATAAGTATTACTATGTAGGAGCTGGTTTTCATTTACCTGCTAATAATGTAGTGAGCAAACGTTGGATGGGAGAAGGGCCATATCGTATATATAACAATAGAACGAAAGGCACAGAAATAAATGTTTGGCAGATTGATAAGAAACTAAATGTACCTGGCATGGTTTATAATTTCCCTGAATTTGAAGGCTACTTTGGTAATTGGTATTGGGCGCAGTTAAATTTGGCTAATTATAGAACCATTGGATTAGCTACTATAGATGAAAACCTGTATCTCGGATTACTCAAACCCAATCCTGGAACCGATCCCAAGTTTGCTGACATTCATTATCCTGAAAATAGTGGTGTTTATTTTTTCAATCAAATAGCACCCATTGGAGAGAAATGGACAGCGCCCCAAAGCGTCCTACCGTCAGGAGAGCTAGATACTGTTGGAGGAGAATTTAAAGGGACGGTATATTTTCGTTTTGATTGGTCAACATCTGAAAGTGCAGTCAAACGGTTTGAAATTGAGATAAAATAAGTTTTAATAGGTGGCGAGTGCCTAAAGGTGAAATTGCCAGTTTAGTTGGAAAAGAGATGGTTTTCATGGAACAACTCAAGGGTGGAGCTTTGATATTGATGTGCATGAACACTTTCGTGTATTGGCAGAGCAGTTTGTACCAAATGCTTTTGTCTTAGAAAGAGCTGATGGCAGCTTACTTACTATGAACTGCCAAGTTGAGCGTATAGGTAACACATTGATAGTTCAAGTAGCTGAGGATATTGTGTCTCGAGTGCATTTCAACTTAAAAAAGGGATATACGGTAAAAGTTGATTTTCTCTCAGAAAAGATTGAAAAAAATATCAAAAAAAGGATGGGTTGGGTAATGAAAAGTTCTGATTTAATAAATGCTCCAGATTTGTACATGGAATATAATAACGGAAATTAAACAAATAAATGAAGCAACTAGCCATATTTACTTGTATTGTCTTATTGTGCGCCAATCTTCACGGGCAAAGTGAAAATCTCATTCCAAGACCAGAGCACCCCAAGCCACAATTTCTACGTGAGCAATGGCTCAATCTGAATGGAAATTGGGATTTTGCCATTGATAATACTTTATCTGGAGAGGAAAAAGGCTGGTATAAAGATGCCTCAGCATTCGATCGTAAAATAAGGGTGCCGTTTTGTCCAGAAAGTGAATTGTCTGAAATAGGGAATACCGATTTTATGAATGCGGTTTGGTATCACCGTGAATTTAAGATTCCAAATAATTGGAAAAGACAACGGGTGTTTTTAAACTTTGGAGGTGTTGATTATAAGTGTACAGCTTATGTGAACGGTAAAATAGTGGGTGATCATTATGGTGGCAGTGCCTCTTTTTCATTCGAAATTACAGCATCACTGAATGAAGGGGAGAACGAATTGATTGTATTGGCTGAAGATGATATTAGAAGTGGTGTGCAGCCAGGGGGTAAACAAACAAAAGCTTATAACAATCGGGGATTTAGTTATACACGTACCACAGGAATTTGGCAAACCGTATGGCTTGAAGCGCGACCACAATCATACTTGGAGCGGGTTAGAGTTTTGCCTGATGTCGATAATAGTTCTTTTATAGTGACCCCAGAAATTACAAATTTTAAGAACGGGCAACAATTTAAAGTAAGTCTTAAAGAAAACGGTAAAGTCATTTCTACTGCAATGAATACAACTACTGGCGTGCCAGTAGTATTAAAAGTTAAAAAGCCCATACTTTGGTCGCCTGAAAATCCTTTTTTATATGATTTGAGTTTTAAACTTATAGAGAATGAAAAAACTTTGGATGTTGTAGAGAGTTATGCCGGGTTAAGAAAAATACATATTGCTGATGGAAAATACTATTTAAATAATAAGCCTATTTTCCTTCGGTTTGTTTTGGATCAAGGGTATTATAGAGATGGTATTTGGACCGCTCCAAGCGATGCTGCACTTAAAAAAGATATTGAATTATCCATGCAAGTAGGCTTTAATGGCGCGCGTTTGCATCAAAAAGTGTTTGAAGAACGTTTTCATTACTGGGCAGATAAACTGGGCTATTTAACTATGGGTGAATTTTCAGATTGGGGAATGGTACGTTCTTACACAAATCCAGAAGGTTGGGTTAATTTGACCAGAGAATGGCGGGAAGTAGTCATGCGCGATTACAATCATCCATCTATCATTACATGGACTCCTTTGAATGAGACCTATGATATTAGGGATGATTATGAAGCTGGAGCTAGAGCTGATCGTGATATATATAATTTAAGTAAAGCACTTGATCCCTCACGTCCCATAAACAACGCTAGTGGTTTTTTGCATATCCTTACGGATGTTTGGAGCGTGCATACCTACGAACAAGACCCATTGGAGTTTAAAAAACTCTTTGAAAATATAAAAATTGGAAACGATAAAACGCAAATGTTTATGAACGGTTGGGAGTGGTATGGTGAAGTGAAGGAGTATGATGTTACCTATGGCGGTCAACCTTATATAGTGGATGAATATGGAGGAACCTATTGGCAATCTCATTTTTCAGATGAGCCATCAAAAAAAAGTATGAATAGGGGCAAATGGGGCTATGGCAAAACCGCGGCAGAAATTATACAGCTCATTTCAGACCTCACAAAGGTTTTAACAGATAATCCTAAAATTGCGGGATACACGTTTACGCAGTTAACTGATGTTTTTCAAGAAATAAATGGCATTTATACTTTTGACAGGGAGCTGAAATATCCTATTGAAGCCATTAGAAATGCTTTTACACATCCTGCAGAAATTGAAAAAGAGTAAGGGGGGCAGTAATAGTTTGATATAAAAGTAAATTAGGGTGATAAGGTGTAAAATGAGCAAAATGTATTTTAATTAAGTAGCTTGTTCTTGGGTTTCTACATCGTAAATTAATGCTGACTATATTGTTTTTTGTGCCGTATTTATAAGAATCGTTATATTTTTTAATTAAACTGCTTAATAAAACAATATAATCCATAATTTCGATTTTTATGTCTATTTTTTTTTCTTTTACTATTTGTAATTTTGTAAAAATATATATGAAAATTTTATATTACTTAGCTTTTTGGCTGGTAATATTTAATATTATGTATAAACTAAAACTTATGGCAAAAAATTAAGGATAACTTATTTTGCAATAATTGTCTATGTTTTTTAGGTGTGTACACAATATTATGCGCTACTGCTATAGCGTAGCAAATACAAACTAAATTAATAATTAAACATTTATTAAAAATGAAAACAACTAAAACAAGTTTATTGCTTATTATTAGCTTCTTTGCTATTTTAATAGGTTGTAGCGATGATGATTCAGTTAGTGTAAATTCTACACCAGAATTCCAATCGCTTATTGAAGAAGTGTCTTCTCTACCTGGAGAGATATTTCTTTTTGAAGGTATTGTTACCGATCCTGCAGGTATCAAATCTATCAACTTTAAATATGAACCATGGTTTCTTGATAAAACCATAGTGAAAGATTCTTTACCAGAAACATACACTATTTCATATAAATTCAAAGTACCAAATGATGCTGAACAATTTAGCGTTCATACAGTGCCTGTTACAATTACTAATGTTGGCGATGTTGTGACCACAAAAAATGTGGTAATTACCTTAGATAGAGATATAGCGGCTCCTATAATAACTATTAGTAGTCCTATACAAGGAGCGACTATACTTATAGGAGATGGAGACGAAATAGATTTAAACATTAATTTAACCGATCGTGAACTTGCCGAGATAAAGATAGAGAGTGCTCTTTTAAATGAAACAACTGCTATATCTGGCAGTACATTCAACTATAGTACCTCAATTAATGTAGCTGATGCTGGAGATTATACTTTTACGGTAACAGCTACTGATGCGACTGGCAATGAAGCCGTGGCTACGGTTTCTGTAAGCGTAGTAAGTGATTTGCAATTTAATGCCATGTATTTAACAGATGAAACTACTGTCGCCGCTTTAAATCAAGATATTTTTGGTATACCGTTTAGTACTATAGACAGTCAATTAACCGGAGAAGACGGTTATGTGTTTACGGGACGTTATTATTCTACAGCCGCTAATTCTGAAGTAAGATTCATTCCTCAACAAGGTTCTTTTGCGCCTTTTACATTTGGAGCAGATCCAAGCACACCTGGGAAATTGGTTCTGGGGCAAGGTGTAACAGTAGAGCCTATTATAATTCCTGGAACGGGTTATTATGAAGTGTCTATGGATATTAGAGACTTGAGTTATTCGATTACAGCATATAGTCCATCTGAAGCTGCCTATGATCAAGTTTATATCTTGGGTAGAGGTATTTATATAGATGCTACGACTTCTACATGTACAAATAATAATGATGGTAGCACTCAATGTTGGCACTTTAACTCAGGAAAACCGTTTGTACAAGACTCCAGTAATTCTTTTTTATGGACTATAGATGTAACTGTTCAAGATCAGCCTAATGATGAAGGGGCAAATGGTTTTATCTTAAATGCAAATCCAGCAGGATGGGCGCCGTTTTGGAGAACAAATCCAGATGACCGTTCCCAAACAATCCCTGGTGGTGGGACAAATTATGTATTTGATGATAGTGCCTTAAATAAGGATTACACCTTTATATTCGATACGCATTTAAATAGAATTATTGCTAAGGAAAGGTAGTGTTCTTAAAACTCAAATTTTAAAAAACAACCAATAAACTAATTAAAAACAAATTAAATGAAACAACTAGTTTTAATTTTGATAAGTGCGCTGTGCTTAAGTTTTACGGCGGTCTCCCAAAACACGGTTTCTGGGACGATTACAGATGAGCAAGGACAGCCAGTTCCAGGGGTTAATATCCTTGAGAAAAATACAACCAATGGATTTGTTTCCGATTTTGATGGGAATTACACGATATCAGTTGGAGACAACGCTACTTTAGTTTTTAGCTATATAGGTTTTAAAACTCAAGAAATAGCTGTAAACAATAGTAGTACTATTAATGTAACGATGGTAACTGATAATGCCCAACTGGATGAAATAGTGGTTATTGGATATGGAGCTGTAAAAAGAGATAAAATTGCGACATCCATGTCTTCTGTAGATGGAGAGGAATTAGCTAAACAAGTGGCAAGTAACGCTGCTGAAGCGCTTCAAGGTAAAGCGGCTGGTGTACAAGTTTTGTCTTCAGGTGGTTCTCCTGGAGCCTCGCCTCAGATTTTAATCCGTGGTGTAACTACGGTCAGTGGCAGTACCAATCCATTGATCGTAATAGACGGTGTATTGCAACCAAGTGGCACCTCATTAAATGCCATAAACTCTCAAGATATCGAAAGTATGGATATTTTAAAGGATGCCGCAGCCTCGGCCATTTATGGTTCTAGAGCTTCAAATGGTGTGGTACTAATCACTACAAAAAGAGGTAAATCTGGTAAGACAGTAGTTGGGTTTGACTTTAATTATGGTGTTCAGAGCTGGGATAGGGTAGAATTGGCTGATGCACAGGAATATATTGAAGTGTATAATACACGTAGAATAAATGATAATGCTGATCCTTCTACCTTGCTTAATCCAGATGATTTTGGTACTGGCACAGATTGGTGGGACGAAGTTGTTCAAGATTTTGCGCCCGTTGTTAATGCTAATTTGAGAGCCTCAGGTGGTAATGACAACATAAAATATGGTGCTAGTGTTAGTTTTTTCGACCAACAATCCAACTATTCTAAAGGTTACTATCAAAGAGTTACTGGACGTTTTAATGTAGATTTTAAAATATCAGACAAAATTACATTAAAGCAAGATTTAAGTCCTAGAGTAGAGCAGTGGGAAAATACGCCCGATTTATTATTTAGCACGCTTAGAATAGACCCTTTAACACCTGTTTTTATTCCTCAGAGCGAACGTGTAGGACGTAACGAGTATAGTATCTATGGTTTGTCAAGAAACTTGGTGCCCAACCCCGTTGCACAATTGAAAAGACAATTTGCTGATAACAATTACTTTGGTTTGTTTTCCAACACCCAGTTGGATTACAAGATAACACCAGATTTTACCTTTACATCACAACTGGGGCTTAACATAGATACTTGGACGTGGGAAGTTTTTAATCCAGAATATTTTATAGGACCAAATCGCCAAAATGAAATTAACGACTACACTAAAAATGTGACACAGAATTTTGATTACGTGATTAACAATACCATTACGTTTGACAAAACTATACTTGATAAGCATTATATAAACGTATTGGGTGGTATTCTGTTTGACTCAGAAAACACGAATTATCTTCGAGGATCTAGAGATGGACTTCCTAGTAACACCAATCAAAATTTATGGCAATTAGATGCTGCTGAAGGCGAGACAGTAAGAGCACTGGGTAATCAAGGAACTCAAAATATACTTTCGGGTGTTTTTAGAACGATTTACAGTTTTGATAATCGGTATACGCTTAATGCATCAGTGAGGATAGATCAGTCTTCTCGTTTTCCTAAAGATAAGAGGACAGGGATATTCTCTAGTGTATCATTAGCTTGGGATGTAGACTCCGAAGACTGGTTCAAAAGTGAAGCCATAAACAACCTACGCTTTAAAGTGGGTGTAGGCGAGGTAGGTAATCAAAACATAAGTAGAGATGGGCAGTTCTTTTCAATTGGCTCGGATAGTTATGTTTTAGGAGGACAACGTGTAGTTTCTAATTTCTTATCTCAGTTTGGAAATACAGAATTACAATGGGAAACCGTGAGTGACAAAAATTTTGGAGTTGATTTAGGTTTATTTAATAATGAATTAACGCTGTCAGCAGAATATTATATCAAAACTTCTGAGGATTTATTAAATCAAGTAGAATTGCCAAATTACACAGGAGTGCCGGGTACGGTAGCTCAAAACGTAGGGAGTATCGAATCAAAAGGTATCGACGTTGCCTTAGGATATAATAAAACCTGGAACGATTTCACTTTAGGTCTTAATCTAACAGTATCATCAAATGAAAGTAGAGCTGTTGAATTAGCACCTGGTAATGAGGTTCTTTTGGGCTTAAAAAGAGAAATTTTGGGTAATAGGTTTGTTAAGATAACTGAATTGGGGGAAACAGTTGGTTTATTCCAAGGGTATCAAACGGCTGGGATTTTCCAAAATCAAACCGAGTTAAATTCGCACACCTCTGAAGATGGGACTATCATACAACCTAATGCACAAGTTGGTGATTTGCGTTTTGTAGATCAAAATGGTGATGGAGTTTTAAACGATGATGATTTAACAACCCTTGGAAATCCATTTCCAGATTTTTTTGGAGGTTTAAATGTGAATATGCAATATAAAAGGCTAGACTTATCTATGCAATGGTATGGTACCTTCGGTAACGATGTATATAATGGTAACTTAGAATATATTCGTGCTGGTACGCAAAATTTAAATGTACTTGCTGGTACAACAGATGTAGTGTGGACACCAACAAATACAGGTGCAAGGTTTCCAAGACTTACAGAGTTAGATAGAAATGGGAATTATCAAAACCCATCAGATTTATTTGTCGAGGATGGTTCTTATTTAAGGTTGCGTAATATTCAATTAGGATATAACTTTGATATAAAAGGCTTCCAAAGGTGTAGATTATATGTTTCAGGGCAAAACCTTATAACCATTACAGATTATAGTGGGTTTGATCCTGAGGTTGCCAATGGTGGAAATGCAAGTATTATCGATCGATTTGGGGTAGATTTTGGAAGAAACCCAGTATCAAAAACATATTTATTAGGACTAAATTTAACACTATAAAAATTATGAAAAAGATTGTTTTATTTTTAACGATTATTACAACCCTATTATTTACAGGTTGTGATAAAGAAGAGTTTTTAGACCAACCCATTCAGGGAAGACAACAATTAGATGATTTCTTTTCTAATGCTCAAAATGCAGAAAATTTTATCAACGGCATTTATAGAAAGATAAACGGAGAAAGCTGGTGGCAGGTTAATTTTCAGCGTCAAATTAACGAAATGGCATCAGACGATAATTGGGCTGGTAATACGGCGCAACCTAGACCAGATATTACAGGGATAGCACAATATAATGTGTTTCCAGGGTCAACCTATTTTAACTCCTTTTGGGAAAGTCACTACATAGGAATTACACGAGCTAATATAGCTTTAGACCGTATTCCAGGAGTTGATATTGATGCAGACAAAAAAGAACAGTTTTTAGGTGAAGCCAAATTTATTAGAGCATTTTTCTATTTTGATCTAGTACGTAATTTTGGTGGGGTACCTATAGTTTCATCTTATAATGAAATATTGGATCCTTCAATAAACGATAAAACCAGAGCATCAGTAGAAGAAGTATATGCCTTTATCGAGTCTGATTTGGAAGAAGCGATAAATAGCTTACCGAGAAAAAGTGAGTATGCACCAGCTGATTTAGGAAGAGCTACAAAAGGAGCGGCGCAATCATTGTTAGCGAAAGTGTATTTATATCAAGAAAAATGGGGTGATGCTCAAGATATGGCGTTTAAAGTGATGCAACTAGGAGAATATATTTTAGAGCCAAATTTTGCAGATCTTTATAAGGTAGGTAATGCCCATGGAATGGAGTCTATATTTGCGATAGAGTTTATAAACAACCCAGTATTTAGCGAAGTAGGAGGGCAGTTCCCTATTACTAATGGTAGTCGTGGCGATCGTGGCTGGGGTTGGGGTTCACCTACGAGCGACTTGGAGAATGCTTTCTTAAGTGAGGGTGATAATATTAGGTTACAATCAACAATTATCAAGCATGGAGAACCAGTTTTTGGTGATCCTACCGTTACTGAATTTGATGGTAAACCAAGTGAAAATAAATCAGGCCGTACCAATAGAAAATATTACACGCCAGTAGCTGATAGACCCGAACCTTATGCAAGAGGTCAAATACCAGGGCAGTACATTCACATAAGATTAGCAGACGTTATTTTAATGCACGCAGAAGCAGCATACTTCAATGGGGATGAAACGGCAGCAAAGAATTCTTTGAAGCTTGTGAGAGACAGGGTAAGCTTAAATACAAATATGTCTTTATCAGGTGCAGCCTTAAGAGATGCTATCTGGAAAGAAAGACGTTTAGAGTTAGCATTAGAACAACAAAGGCTTTATGATATTAGAAGACAAAAAATTAATGGCGTACCTAGAATAACACTTATTTTAGGTCCTAACGGATCGTTTGTAAAGTATAACACAGAAGACAATACAGATCCATTTGAAACAACAAACTTGCTTGAGCCAATGGACAGTGGTTCATTATTCGATCCTAATGTTCACATGCTATGGCCTATACCGCCAGAAGAAATACAATTATCTAGAGGTAATATAGTGCAGAATCCTGGTTATTAATTTTTAAAACTAAAGTATGTTTAAGTCTTTTAGATACATTATATCTTTTTTGTGTGTTGGTTTGTTACTAGGTTGTAGTTCAGATTCTGCAACCGATCCTAATGATCCTAAGTTTGATGTGCCTGAAGAAGGTGTAACGCTTAACTTAAACAATACTTTTCAAGTTATAGATCATTTTGGAGCTTCGGGCGGTTTTCAAGACCAATGGGTTGGCAAATGGCCTGAAGCAACAAAAAACCAAGTGGCTAAATTACTTTTTAGCACTGAAACCGACGGTCAGGGAAATCCACAAGGTATTGGACTTTCTTTATGGCGAACCATTATTGGTGATGGCGCTGCAGATCAAGCTAATAGCGGGTTTTCAGCCTCTAACTGGTTTCGTGAAACAGAGTGTTATTTAGATGCTAATGGAAATTACGACTGGACAAAACAAGCTGGAGAGCAATGGTTTATGTCTAAGGCTAAGGAATATGGCGTAAACAAGTTTACAGCTTGGGCTACTGCGCCACCCTATTTTATGTCAAAAAATGGTTATGTATTCAGTACTCCAGATGTTATTAGCTTTAACTGTGATCCAGATAAATACGACGATTATGCAAATTTCCTCGCAGATGTTGTGAAAAATTATGAGGATAAAGGCTTTAATATAGTTACAATGAGTCCATTTAATGAAACACAATATGAATGGAATGCAGAAGTAGGTAACGCTCAACAATCTGGTACAAAAGCTACAAATGCAGAGGTGGCAACGGTTACACGAATTATAGACGATGTATTTACTCAAAAAAACGTAAATGCCAAAATAATGATTCCTGAAGCTGCACAGTTAAAATATTTATTTGAAGGCACAAGTAATACCGTAAATCAGGTCAACACATTTTTTAATCCATCAAGCGCTAATTATATTGGTAATTTGCCTAATCTTTCAAGTCATATTGCAGGTCATAGTTACTTCAGTAACGGCACTACAAATGAGTCATTAAGACAACGTAAATCACTTAAAACTACGTTATCAAGTTTTGGTTTAGACTATTGGCAGACAGAGTATAGTCTATTAGGAACGGCGTATCAACAAGGAAAAGATATATCTACTTTTACAGAGATTGACTACGCTTTGTGGATGAGTCGTATCATTCATACCGATTTGGTGTTTGGTAATGCAACAGGTTGGAGTTTTTGGACAGCATTAAATCGCTCTACTTTTGGGGATCATCCATACCGATTCAATCTTGTTTTATACCAACCAAATTCTAATAGTCCATCGCATACCGACGGTACTTTTGAAGATAATAAACTTTTGTGGTCTTTAGGTAATTTTAGTCGATTTATAAGACCAGGTATGGTGAGGTTTGAAGTTAATGACCCTGATTATGATGATACAGCATCGGTTGAAAATTTCATGATTTCAGGCTATAAAAACACCTCAAATAAAGAAATTGTATTGGTTTGTATAAATAACACAAATGCCAGTAGAGATATTTCCCTAGAAAAGTATGGAGAAGAATTTGAAATTGTAAACGATCGTTTTGAGTCTTATACTACATCAACAGGAGGTAATTTAAGAAGATCAACAATGCGGTATGATGCCATTTCAATACCAAGCAAATCTATTGTAACACTCAAAGCAATTCTTGAATAGTCAAAACACTAATAAAATAACTTTCATATTAACGCAGTATTGATCTATAAGACTGATGAATAACTGTATAATTATTTAAAAAAAATTAAGATGCTAAAGATAAAAAAAACATTATCGCTAGTGCTGACAGGACTTATTTTGGCCTGTAGTTCTGGCGACCCTTCAGACCCCAATGATCCTAAATTTGATGATACAAACGATGGGGATGATCCAGTAGAAAATATTAATGCAGACATTACATTAACTGTAGATGCTACCGATGGTATAGATATTAACCCAGAGATATTTGGAGTAAACAACGATTGGAGACAAATTCCTGATAATACGTTTTCAAACTTTGCTACAACACTAGGTAACATTGGTACAACGGTTGTAAGATATCCAGGTGGTTGGGAATCTGAATTTTATGCTTGGACAAGCAACACAACACCAGGATGGAATAATACACCAACGCAACCAGGTGCTTCAGTATCTACCTTAAAAAGTAATATATCAAATTATAGTGTAGTGCTTCCAACGGCAGAAGCTATGAATACTGTTGTAGGTTCATCTCAATATAATACGGCAATAGCAAATTTAAAAGCAAGAGTTAAAGAGGCTTTAACAGTTACTAATGTTGGGAATGGCTTGGTTGAAATTGGAAACGAGTGGTGGTTGCAATTTGCAGGTGGAGTATCAAGAGCCCAAAAACTGGACAAATATGTTCAAGTAGCTATGGATATTGCGGAATATATAGAAAGTGAATTTCCAAACAGAACATTCAAACTTTTAATTAATGGCGATTACACACAACCACAAGAGTTTACAACTATGAAAAATAAGTTTACTAAAGCTTATGATGCTATTGATGGAGTTGCGTTACATACTTATACGGGATATACCACAGACACACATAATATTGCCGATTTAGAAGAACGTATTAAAGATTGTGCTAATAACTTTAATCCAAATAAAAACTTTAAATATTTATCAGAATGGATGCCTTCTAGAGATTATAATGAAAGAGCATTATATATGGAGGCCGCTAACATCATTCCAGATATCATTCACATCTATGCAAGAACTGGTTCAGAAGCGGCTGCATTTTGGCCTCCAATTAATACGTCTATACCTGGTTTAGGTTTAACCAATTGGAATTACACTAAAATTTTTCCGACAGGTCAAATTTTAGGAGACATGGCTGAATCATATAGAGGTAAAGCCTTAAAAACAACTTCAAATAAGTTTCATTTGGCTGCAGCTTTACAAGACGCCAATACTATGGTTTTATACGTCACCGGTGCTAAAGAGAGTGGAAAAAAAGTAGCTGTAAAAGTGAATGGATTTACAGTAACATCTATAGAGAAAGTAGAGCGTTTTGTTCCTTTTGATTATATTGATACAGCAAAAGCAGAGGCTTACATTGAGCAATCAGCATCTGCTCAATTATCAACAAATAATGAGGTTGTCTTAGATGTTAATAAACAAGGACTTTATCAAATTTATAAAGTAGTAGTTAAAGGCAATTAAAAACTTGTGGTAAAAACGTTGAAACATAAGAAAAACAGTATTAAATTAACGCTTGTTAAGATAGCTTCGGTAGTTTATATAATGTGTTTCTTAAGTTTACATTCCTGTAACTCATCAATGAATTATAGTAAAATTCATATAGATGTAAATACCAAGTTTCAAGCCATGGATGGTTTCGGAGCATCAGATGCATGGCGATGTCAGTTTGTTGGTGCTAATTGGCCAGAAGAAAAAAAAGAGCGCATTGCTGAACTTTTATTTAGTAAAGATCTGGATAAGAATGGAAATCCTAAAGGTATAGGTCTATCAATATGGCGTTTCTATATTGGAGCAGGCACCACAGAACAAGGTGAGGCTTCTGGTATTAAAAACGAATGGCGAAGAGCCGAATCTTTTATTGATAGCAATGGAAATTATAATTGGGACAAGCAAAAAGGGCAACAGTGGTTTTTACGTAAAGCCCAATCTTATGGTGTAGAAAAGTTTTTGGCATTTTCAATTTCAGCGCCTGTGCAGTGGACAAAAAATGGCAAAGGCTATAATAGCGATTTGGTAAGTGGTAGTTTAAACCTTCAAGAAGATAAATACGATGATTATGCAGCATTTATGGTTGAGGTACTTAAGTATTTTAAATCTCAAGGTATAGACTTTAATTATTTAAGTCCTATAAACGAACCACAATGGGAATGGGAGAAAAAAACACAAGAAGGTACACCTGCAACCAATGCCGAAATTTCAAGATTAACACAGTTAATTAATGCTAAAATTGATAACAGTAATTTAGATACGCAACTTACACTCGCTGAAGCGGCAGATTTACGTTGGCTATACTCAGAATTCAACAAAAGCAAACGTGGAAATCAAATAGAATATTTCTTTGGAGAGAGCGGTACTGTAAAAGAGTATCCGCATGTGAAAAATGTAATAAGTGGACATAGTTATTTTACAACATGGCCTGTTGATAGTTTAATTTCTATTAGGCAAAAACTAAATGATAAGTTACAAGAGCATGATGTGGACTATTGGCAAAGTGAGTTTTGTATTCTCGAAAATACCGATGATATAGGAGGTGGACGAAAAAGAGATTTAGGAATGGATACGGCGCTATATGTAGCAAGAGTAATTCATGCAGATATAACCTTAGCTAATGCTAGTTCTTGGCAATGGTGGACAGCTTTAACAAACGCTGATTATAAAGATGGTTTAATATATCTTGACACTGGCAACCAAAGAGATCTGTTCAATTTAGATAATATGAAGTCTGATGGTAATTTTCATGATTCTAAATTATTATGGGCATTTGGTAACTATTCTAGGTTTATAAGACCAGGAATGACTAGGGTTAAGATTAATTTAAATGATGAAGATAAAACTTTGATAGAAAGCTACAAGAATTTAATGCTTTCAGCTTATGTAGATGAAAAAACCTCAAAATTAGTGATTGTTGCCATAAATTATGGTTCTGAAAACCAAACCATTGATTTTTCAGAATATGAAATAGATTCAAAATTTGAAACATCACAAGATAAAAATTTAGAGTTCGAAAAAATAATAAATAAAAAAATAACAATTAAAGGGCGCACTATTAATACACTAATAGGAAGTCTTCCAAATTAAAAACAACATAATAAAATGAAATTGATTAATAGTTTGTTTGAGTTAGTTTTAGTTTTTAGTCTTTGTTTTACAGCCGTTTTATTAAATGGCTGTAAAGACAAAGATGATAAAAATGATATTACTCCAAAAAAGCCAAACATCGTTTTTATTCTTGCTGATGACTTAGGAGCTCACGACTTGAGTTTTTCTGGGAGTCAATACTACGAAACGCCCAATATTGATGCTATTGCCAACGAAGGTGTACAGTTTACCCAAGGTTATGCAGCTAGTCAAGTATGCAGTCCATCAAGAGCTAGTCTTATGACGGGCCAATATACAGCGCGCCACGGGGTAACCGATTGGATTGGTGCAGCAACAGGTGAAGAATGGGGAGATTATTATAACACAAAAGTGATGCCGCCAGAGTATGCACATGCACTACCCGATGAAAGTATTACCATAGCAGAGGCTTTAAAACAAAATGGATACAAAACATTTTTTGCAGGTAAATGGCATTTAGGAGATGAACCCTATACACCAGAAAATAATGGTTTTGATATTAATAAAGGCGGTTGGGAAGTTGGTGGTCCTAAAGGAGGATATTATGCACCTTGGAGAAACCCTAAACTAGATTATAAATATGAAGGTGAAAATTTAACTAAAAGATTAGCTTTAGAAACTGCGGATTTTATAACAGAAAATAAAGATCAACCCTTTTTTGCATTCTTATCTTTTTATGCTGTTCATGGCCCAATAGAAACCACTGAAGCTAAATGGAGTAAATATAGAGATAAAGCAGAAGCTCAGGGCATTCCAGAATCTGGTTTTGAAATGGCGGCAAGGTTACCAATTAGAACGGTACAAGACAACCCTGTTTATGCTGGTTTAGTCGAGTCTATGGATGATGCCGTTGGTGTGGTTTTGGAACGGTTAAAAGAACTTGGACTGGACGACAATACCATTGTAATGTTCACATCAGATAATGGCGGTGTGGCCAGTGGCGACGCATTTTCCACAACAAACAAACCGCTAAGGGGTGGTAAGGGCTACCAATGGGAAGGTGGCATTAGGGAGCCTTATCTTATAAAAGCACCTATGTTGAAGAAGGCTTCCAAAACTATTGATTATCCCGTATCGGGAATTGATTTTTATCCTACCCTTTTAGATTTGGCAGGTGTTGAAAAAGATCCAAATCATGTGGTTGATGGCGTAAGTTTGGTGCCACTTTTAAAAGGGGAATCACTTAATACAAGGCCGTTGTTTTGGCATTATCCGCATTATGGAAACCAAGGTGGCGATCCTGTAAGTATCATTAGAAAAAAGGAATATAAACTTATCCATTACTGGGAGGATGGCCATGACGAATTATACAATTTGTCAACCGATCCTGGAGAGCAAAATGATATTTTTGAAGAGCAACAAGAGATATCTCAAAGTTTAAGAAGTGAGTTAGACGCTTACTTAAAAAATGTAAATGCTAATATTCCAGTAGACTATCCAAAATACGATCCTGTTAAAGCTCAAGAAAAATATGAAGAGAGAAAAACCAAAATGCTACCCAGATTGGAAAAACAACGTATGGATTTTCTAAGTAAAGATTTTCTACCAAATGAAGATTGGTACAACAGTAGTTTAAATACAAAAGACTAACCATCTAAAACAAGAAAAGAACAACAACCAACCAACTAAACATAATGAAAAACACAAAATTTAATTTTACATATCTACTTTTTTTAGCATTAGTGTCTGCTATGGGAGGTTTTTTGTTCGGTTATGATTGGGTAGTCATTGGAGGGGCTAAACCGTTTTATGAACTCTTTTTTGAAATCAGTTCAGAACCAACACTCCAAGGTTGGGCTATGAGTAGTGCGCTAATAGGTTGTATTTTAGGTGCTGTTATTTCTGGTTTTGTGGCTGATAAATTTGGTAGAAAATTACCTCTTATTCTTGCGGCAGCTCTATTTACAATTTCAGCTTTTGGTACAGGGTATGCAAATGAGTTTACGCCTTTTATAGTATATCGCCTTATTGGCGGATTGGGTATTGGTTTAGCCTCTACATTATCGCCTATGTATATTGCCGAAATTGCTCCAGCTAAATACAGAGGGCAATTTGTAGCTATCAATCAACTAACCTTAGTAATAGGAATTTTGGTTGCACAAATAGCCAATTATTTTATTGCCGAAGCCATACCAGAAAATTTTTTACCTGAAATGATATTAGGATCTTGGAACGGGCAAACAGGATGGCGTTGGATGTTTTGGGCAGAACTTATTCCCGCAATCTTATTTTTTGTTTTGATGTTTTTGGTGCCTAAAAGCCCAAGGTTTTTAGTGAAAATTAACGAGCCAGAAGCAGCTAAAAACGTACTTGCAAAAATAGGAGGCGAAACGTATGCCGAAGAAGAATTAAATGGTATCAAATTAACCTTGCAAGAAAGTAATACTTCAAAAATTAATTTTTCAGATTTTAAGAATCCAAAGATTAAACCCATTTTAATAATAGGAATCGTTTTAGCAATATTTCAACAATGGTCTGGTATAAACATTATTTTTAATTATGCCGAAGAAATATTTACGGCTGCGGGTTACAGTGTTGGCGATATGTTATTTAATATTGTAATAACCGGTAGTGTAAACTTAATTTTTGAAGTATTACTTTCTTGCAAGGTTAATTTGATA